>NZ_JBSGTR010000127.1:0-1157 GCF_053607505.1 Rhodococcus sp. NPDC055112 | reverse complement strand
GAGGATCGGTTCTCGTCCCTCGGCGGCTACGTCGCGGAGAGCGAGGCGGCCCGGATCTGCAACAGCCTCGGGCTCGCGGACCGGATCCTCGCCCAGCCGCTGCGCACCCTCTCCGGTGGTCAGCGCCGCCGCGTCGAGCTGGCCCGGATCCTGTTCGCCGCGTCCGATGGATCCGGTGGCCGCTCGGACACCACCCTGCTCCTCGACGAGCCCACCAACCACCTCGACGCCGACTCGATCACCTGGCTGCGCGGGTTCCTGCAGAACCACGACGGCGGGCTGATCGTGATCAGCCACGACGTGGAACTGCTCGGCGACGTGGTGAACCGGGTGTGGTTCCTGGACGCGGTGCGCGGCGAGGCCGACATCTACAACATGAACTGGAAGAAGTACCTCGACGCCCGCGCCACCGACGAGCAGCGGCGGCGGCGTGAGCGCGCCAACGCGGAGAAGAAGGCGGGCGCGTTGCGGGTGCAGGCCGCCAAGCTCGGTGCCAAGGCGACGAAGGCGACCGCTGCGCAGAACATGGCCAAGCGGGCCGACAAGCTGATGGCCGCCCTCGATGAGGTCCGGGTCTCGGACAAGGTCGCGCACATCCGGTTCCCGGAGCCCGCGGCGTGCGGCAAGACGCCGCTGATGGCGAAGAACCTGACCAAGATGTACGGCTCGCTGGAGATCTTCGCCGGCGTCGACCTGGCCATCGACCGCGGTAGCCGGGTGGTGGTGCTCGGGCTCAACGGTGCGGGTAAGACGACCCTGCTGCGGATCCTGGCGGGCACCGAGCAGGCCAATGCGGGCGAGCTGGAACCCGGGCACGGCCTGAAGGTCGGCTACTTCGCGCAGGAGCACGACACCCTCGACGACGAGGCCACCGTGTGGGAGAACATCCGGCACGCCGCACCGGACACGGGGGAGCAGGAGCTGCGGTCGCTGCTCGGCGCGTTCATGTTCACCGGCCCGCAGCTCGAGCAGCCCGCGGGCACCCTCTCCGGCGGTGAGAAGACGCGTCTGGCGCTGGCCGGGCTGGTGTCGTCGGCGGCGAACGTGCTGCTGCTCGACGAGCCGACCAACAACCTGGACCCGATCTCGCGTGAGCAGGTCCTCGACGCGCTGCGCAGCTACAAGGGTGCCGTCGTGCTGGTCACCCACGACCCCGG
>NZ_JBSGTR010000126.1:0-1289 GCF_053607505.1 Rhodococcus sp. NPDC055112 | reverse complement strand
GCCATGAGGGTTCCTTCACTTGGTGCGGCCATCAGCGTCGCCGCGGGTTGTGGAACCGGGCTCCGGCGCGGCAGGGGTGCGCCGGAGCCCGGTGTCAGGGGTGGTTTCCGCTCAGGAGCCGAGGCCGGAGAAGAGGGAGCGGATCTTGTCGAGCACGGAGTCGACGCTGTCGATGCCCGTGCTGCTGCCGGTGTCGCCGGAGTTGGGTCCGGCCGTTGTGACGGTGACCTGCTGGGTGGAGGTGGATCCGGTGACGCCGTCGCGGCCGGAGAAGGTGGCGGTGATGGTGTGCTTGCCGTCGGTTTCGGGGTACCAGATCCTGGCGGCGGTGCCGTCGGCCTCGACCTGTTCGGTGCCGAGGACGTCGTTGCCGTCCTTGAATTCGACGGTGCCGCCCGCTGCTGCGGGAGTGACCTTCGCCTTCAGCGTGTACTCATTGCTATCGGGTGCTGGGGTGATGGGTTCGAGGGTGACCGTGGAGGCGACGTTGGCTGCGATCTGCACGGCCTGCGGTGCGGTCGCGTCCTCGGCGGAGGCGACGCCCCCGCCGAGGAGGGTCAGTGCGCCGAACGCGAGTGCGGTGGCGGCGACGGTGCGTGTGGTTGCTCGATGTGCCATGAGGGTTCCTTCACTTGGTGCGGCCATCAGCGTCGCCGCGGGTTGTGGGACCGGGCTCCGGCGCGGCAGGGGTGCGCCGGAGCCCGGTGTCAGGGGTGGTTTCCGCTTAGGAGCCGAGGCCGGAGAAGAGGGAGCGGATCTTGTCGAGCACGGAGTCGACGCTGTCGATGCCCGTGCTGCTGCCGTTGTCACCGGCGGGCTTGATCGTGACCTCTCGGGTGGTGGTGGATCCGGTGACGCCGTTGCGGCCGGAGAAGGTGGCCTTGAGGGTCTGCTTGCCGGCCTCGCTTGTTCGCCATGTTGTGGTGGCGGTGCCGTCGGCGCCGACCGGTACGGGATTCCATGCACCTGTGCTGTTCTCGAACACGACGGTGCCGCCCGCTGCCGCAGGAGTGACCTTCGCCTTCAGCGTGATCTCCTTCTCGACGGTGGCTCCGGTGATGGGCTCGATCGTGATCGTGGAGGCGACGTTGACCGCGGACGGGACGGGCTGCGGTGCGGGCGCGGCGGTTGCGACGCCCCCGCCGATGACGGTCAGTGCGCCGAACGCGAGTGCGGCGGCGGCGACGGTGCGTGTGGTTGCTCGATGTGCCATGAGAATTTCCTTTCCTTGGCGCGGCAACGGGCGTTGCCGCGGGTTGTGGGGCCGGGGCTTCGGCGCCCGCGAGGGC
>NZ_JBSGTR010000125.1:0-1312 GCF_053607505.1 Rhodococcus sp. NPDC055112 | reverse complement strand
GCGCCCAGCCCTCGTGGGCGCCGAAGCCCGCACCTCACAGCCCGCGGCGACGCTCTTGGCCGCACCTACCAAAGGAACACTCATGGCACATCGAGCAGCCACACGCATCGTCGCGGCCGGCGCCACCACCGCCTTCGCCCTCGGAACACTCGCCCTGCTGAGCACCGGCACCGCCAACGCAGACGAAAGAAGAATCGACTGGTGGGACGGGTACACCCACTTCTACCGCACCGTCAGCAACGAAACCCCCGCCGCAGGCGAGACCATCACCATCACCACCAGGTTCGAACGAAGCAGCGAAGAGAAGATCAACTGGGTCAAGGACCACCACCCCAACTGCCTGACCTACGTCCCCGGCTCGGCCACGATTTTCTCGTCCCTGACGGGCGAACGACGAGTCGAACCCAGCCTCGAGATCAAGCCCGACTTCGTCGCCGGCGACTTCACCGCGGGCATCTTCGCCAACAACCCGATCAAATTCAGTGGGGATGACGGGGCAAATCCCGCCATCTTCACCGTCAAGTACAAGGTCGGCGAAAACTGCGCTCGCGGCACCTCCCTCCAAACCGGCATGAGCTACAACGGCGATCGCGGCAGTGGCTCCTACACCACGCAGGGCCCGTCCCTCACCGCCACCAAGGGCGGCAGCAGCACGGCCCTGAACCCGATCACCGGAGCCACCGTCGGCAGGTCCACGACCCTGATCGCGAAGGTCACGCCGGCAGCAGCAGGCGGCACCGTCACCTTCAAGGAAGACAACAGGGTCATCAGCACCATCTATGTCACCGCCGACGGCACCGCCACCGCCCAGTGGGCCCCCGCCACCGCCGGCCAGCGCACCATCACCGCCGACTTCTCCGGACGGGGCGACCTTGTCGGATCCCGCGCCACCGCCACCGTGACCGTCGCACCCGCCGGCGGCGGCAACAACACCGCCTCCACCACCACCCTCAACCCCGTCACCGGAGCCATCGCAGCCAAGGAAACCACGCTGAAGGCGAAGGTCACCCCCGCAGCAGCGGGCGGCACCATCGAATTCAAGGACGGTGACACCGTCCTTGGCACCGCACAGGTCGGCGCCGACGGCACCGCCACCCAGCTGTGGACCCCCACCACCGACGGCAAGCACACCATCACCGCCACCTTCTCCGGCCGCGACAACGTCACCGGATCCACCACCACGCAACAGGTCACCGTCTCGAAGGCCGGCACCAACCCCGGCCCCGCCGGCAGCCTCGGCTCCCTCAGCGGCTTCGGCTCCTAGATCGACCCCACCCCTGACACAGGGGCTTCGGCGCCCAGCCCTCGCGGG
>NZ_JBSGTR010000124.1:0-1449 GCF_053607505.1 Rhodococcus sp. NPDC055112 | reverse complement strand
CTGAACTGCTCCCCGGAAGTTGGACTGAGAAATTCAGTTCCGACTTCCGGGGAGCAGTTGTATGCGTGCACGAATTCCACTATCTGAGGATCAGCGGGTCGCGGCGGTAGCGTTGTTCGAGGCAGGCGCGGGTCGACGTGCGGTCGCGACGCAGTTGGATGCGAGCCGCTGGGCCATCAATCGCTTGCACGACCGATGGCGGGTACGAGGCGTAGGAGCGTTGGTGACCAAACCGGGCAAGCGTTCGTTCTCATTCGAGTTCAAACTCGATGTGGTGCAGCGTTTCCTGGCCGGCGAAACGAAGGTCGCGCTCGCCCGGGAGTTCGACTTGTCCTCGCCAAAACTGATCGAAACGTGGGCTCGGGCCTACCGTAACGAGGGCGAGGAAGGGTTACGCCCGAAGCGGGCAGGTCGCCCGCCGGGACCCGCCACATCCGAGCCGAGCGAGTCGAGCGCGGCGAGTGAGCTGAAGCGGCTTCGGGCGGAGAACGAGCGGTTGCGGGCTGAGGTCTCCTACCTGGGAAAATTGCGAGCCTTGAGGGCGCAGGAACGGCTGTGAAGGTCCGTGCCGTCGTCTCCCTCAAGGCTGAATACCGGCTGGACGTGCTGCTAGAGATTGCCGGGCTTGCCCGGTCGACGTTCTTCTATCACCAGGCTCGTCTGCAGGATCCGGATCCCCACGCCGAACTCAAGGCCGCGATCACGGAGGTATTCGAGGCCAACCACGGCCGCTACGGGCATCGCCGCATCCACTGTGCGCTGGTCAAGGCCGGGCTGCGGGTGGCGAAGAAGACCGTGCTGAAGCTGATGCGTGCTCTCGGCCTCGCCTGCCAGGTGCGGCGGAGGAAGAGGTACATCTCCTATCGGGGTGAGGCCGGCAAGGTCGCTCCGAACCTGCTCGAGCGCGATTTCGAAGCCAGCGCACCGAACCAGAAGTGGGTCACCGACGTGACCGAGTTCCGCATCGGCGAGGACAAGCTCTACCTGTCGCCGGTGATGGACCTGTTCGACCGACAGATCATCGCCTTCTCGGTCGGCACATCACCGAACCTGCAGCTGACCAACAGCTCCCTGCGCGCCGCGATCGCAACCCTCAGCGACGGGCAGACCCCGCTGGTGCACTCGGATCAGGGATTCCAGTACCAGCACGAGTCCTGGCGACGCTTGCTCGGGAATGCCAGCGCGACCCAATCGATGTCCCGCAAGGGCAACTGCTTCGACAACGCCGTGATCGAGAACTTCTTCGGCCACCTCAAAGAAGAACTCTTCCACCACGTCCGATACCTGAGCATCGACGCACTCGCTGATTCGCTGGAGGACTACATCCACTGGTACAACACCGAACGCATCTCCACAAAGCTCAAGGGCCTGAGCCCGGTGCAATACCGGACCCAGGCCCTTGCCGCTTAGGCTCCTACTTGGCCAGTCCAACTTTCGGGGACCAATTCA
>NZ_JBSGTR010000123.1:0-1561 GCF_053607505.1 Rhodococcus sp. NPDC055112 | reverse complement strand
CGCGAGGGCTGGGCGCCGAAGCCCCGGTTCCGGGTGTCCGTCTAGGAGCCGAAGCCGCCGAGGAGCGAGCCGAGGCTGCCGAGGCTGCCCGTGCTACTGCCGTTGTTGCCGGCGGGTGCGACGGTGACCTGTTGGGTGGTGGTGGATCCGGTGACGCCGTTGCGGCCGGAGAAGGTGGCGGTGATGGTGCGCTGTTCGGCGGCGGTGGGGGTCCACTGGTGGGTGGCTTCGCCGTTGGCGCTGACCTGTGCGGTGCCGAGGACGGTGTTGCCATCCTTGAATTCGATGGTGCCGCCTGCTGCGGCGGGAGTGACCTTCGCCTTCAGCGTGATCGCGGTGCCGACCTTTGCTCCGGTGATGGGGGTGAGGGTGGTGGTCGAGGCGGTGCTGCCGACCGGTGCGACTGTGACCTGTTGGGTGGTCGTGGATCCGAGGACGCCGTTGCGGCCGGAGAAGATGGCGGTGATGGTGTGCTGGCCGTCGGTGTCGGGGTTCCAGATGATGGCGGCGGTGCCGTCGGCCTCGACCTGTGCGGTGTTGATGACGGTGTTGCCGTCCTTGAATTCGATGGTGCCGCCTGCTGCTGCGGGGGTGACCTTTGCCTTCAGGGTGTTCTCGGTGTCGGTGGTGGCTCCGGTGAGGGGGTCGAGGGTGATCGTGGAGGCGACGTCGGCGGGTGCGGCCGTGACCTGGACGGTCTGCGGTGCGGACTGGGAGGTGTTGGCGGTGTTGGTGGAGGGGAATTTGGCGGTGAGGGTGTGCTGGCCGGCGGTGGTGGAGGTCCACTGGTAGGTGGCCTTGCCGTTGGCGCCGAGTGCGTTTTGGCCGATCTTGGTGGTGCCGTCGTAGAACTCGACGGTGTTGCCGGTGGCGGCGCCGGTGACGGTGGCGGTGAGGGTGGTTGCGGTGCCGACCTTCGCTCCGGTGACCGGGTTGAGGGTGGTGGTGGTGTTGGCCTTGGTGACGGTGATGGAGGGGCCCTTGGTGCTGAAGTCGCTGGGGGTGCGGCTTCCGCTGTAGGCCATGCCGCTGCCCAGAGCGGTGCCGAGGTCGCAGTCGGCGCCGACTTTGTATTGGGCGCTGAGGGTGGCGGGGTCGGTCTGCGAGGTGGTCACCTGGTAGCTGGTGGCCATGAAGTCGCCGGCGACGAAGTCGGGCGTGATCTCGAAGTAGGGCTCGACGGGGTGGGTGCCGGCGTTGTCGGTGAGCTTGGCGGAGCCGGGGACGTAGGTCAGGCAGGAATCGTGGAAGTCCTTGACCCAGAAGATCCGCTCGGTGTAGCCGTCGTTTCGCGCGAGTTTGTTGCTGACGGTGATGGTTTCGCCGACGGCGGGGGTGGAGTTGCTGACGGTGCGGGTGAAGAGGGTGGTCCCGTTCCAGATGTCCCAGCTGACGGAGTCGGGGGCAGCGGCGGCGATGCCGGTGCCGAAGATCGTCAGTGCGCCGAGCGCGAGGGTGGTTGCGGCGCCTGCGGCGACGGTGCGTGTTGTTGCTCGATGTGCCATGGGCGTTCCTTCACTTGGTGCGGCCATCAGCGTCGCCGCGAGCTGTGGGACAGGGG
>NZ_JBSGTR010000122.1:0-1694 GCF_053607505.1 Rhodococcus sp. NPDC055112 | reverse complement strand
CCAGGCGCTCGTGCACCAGGATCGCGCCGTCACCGACGAACACCCCACTCCAGTCGGGCCCGCGGTGCCGCTGCCTGCGCGACAGTTCCACGGCCGCAGCGCGCAGCGCGGCCAAATCGTCGCCGGACTGCAGACCGAAAATGCCGAGGATCGAACACACGGGGCCGAACTCCTTGCCGTTTGGATGGAGGGCCGAACGTGTGCCTGCCCCGGGGTTCGCCGCCACGCGACGAGCTGTCGGTGACCCACACCGGGTCACCGACAGGTGCTCACCACCATGGACGAACCCGCCCCGGAACGGATGCGCTCGCGGCGGGTTCGTCCGATCGTGCCTAGTTGTCGGCGTCCCCCGCCATCGCCTCGATCAGGCTCTTCGGCCGCATGTCGGTCCAGTTCGCCTCGACGTAGTCGACGCACTCCTGACGCGAGGTCGGACCGTGCACCTCGACCCACCCGGCCGGCACCTGGGCGAACATGGGCCACAGCGAGTGCTGTCCCTCGTCGTTCACCAACACCAGAAACTGGCCGTCCTCGTCATCGAAGGGATTGCTCATGTGTCGTGCCTTTCTCAGTCAGTACTCTTGTGCTGCAGATCTTCTCGCTCGATGTCGAGCCCGCCTACGGGCCCCACGACTCCCTACTCGTCGGCCTCGACCTCCTCGGCGTTCCACACCTCTCGCAGTGCCGCGCCGATCTTGGCGAGCGAGGCGGGCGAGGCCATCCCCCAGTGGGTCTCGTCGATGCCGTGGGTCATGATCCGGCCGTCGATTCCGTCCTGCCAGGTGCCCGCGCCGACGCTGCCGCTGGGATCGTCTGCGAGTGCGGCGAAGTACACGAGATCGCCCTTGAACTCGGCAGGCATGTACGCGTCCATCACGGCGACCGAAGCCCCCGCTGCCTCCACCGCGGCGGTGATCCGCTCTGCCCCGAGCGCGTTGAACGGCGCCGGCAGGTTCTCGATGAATCCTGCCAGCATCTCCTCGGACAGCGCCTCGTCGGACAGAGCCTCGACCGAACCCTCAGGAACCTCGGCCACGAGCGCTGGGAGCAAGCCCCCGAGCAGGTCACCCGCGGTCATGGCACTATCTGCGAGCACCCCGTCGGCGGGACGCTCCGCAAAGCTGTCCATCATGGCCAACAGTGCGACCTCGTCGCCCTCGGACTGCAGCAGCGCCGCCATCGCGTGAGCGATCACGCCGCCGAGCGACCAGCCGATCAGGTTGTACGGCCCCTCGGGCTGCACGGTCCGGATCTGCTCCACGTACACCCGCGCCCATTCCTCGACGGTCTCGGGAAGCGGCGCCGTTCCGGACAGGGCGGGTGACTGCAGGCCGTAGATTCCGCGTTCCTTGTCGATGTGGGCTGACAATCCGGCGAAGGCCCACGAGAGACCGATGATCGGGTGGATGCAGAACACCGGCGGCTTGGATCCGCCCGGCCGCAGCGGGAGCAACACGTCGAATGCCGCGTCCTCGGCCATGTTCTCGAGCCCAAGCCGTGCAGAAGCGATCCTGGCGGCCAGTGCCTCCGTGGTCGACGTGGTGAACAGCCACATCACCGGAACCTGTGCCTCCAGTTCGGTGCCGAGGCGGGAAGCGGCCTGCATCGCGATCAGTGAGTTACCACCCAGGGCGAAGAAATCGTCATCCAGACCGACCCGCTCGAGACCGAGCAACTCCCCGAACACCGACGCC
>NZ_JBSGTR010000121.1:0-1852 GCF_053607505.1 Rhodococcus sp. NPDC055112 | reverse complement strand
CTCCGGACCTGCTGGTCCGGAGCCCTTGTCGTTCACCGCTACTCAGCCGAGGACGCCATCTTCGCCCGGCGGCGCAGGCGACGCGCCGTCGCCATGAGCAGCTCGTCGATGTCCGGGATCCGGGCCGAACGGCTCTCGTACACAAAGGGTCCCACGCCGGTGGTGAGCGTGCGCTCCTCGCGCCAGGAATCGAGATCCCCCGAAACCCCGCGCGTCGACCGGAGGCCTCCCTACGATCACACCATTTGGTCATGTGTCCAAATGGCTGTCCGAATCCACGGAGGCAATACATGCACAGACTGCTCACGATCGGCTTCTCCGCCGTAATACTCACAACCCTGGTCGCCGCGACGCCCGCGATCGCCGCCGCCGACGAGGTCGCGCGTCCACCGGCGAGCCGGCTTCACACCGAAGGCCGTTGGTTGGTCGACGAGTTCGGGCGCACGATCCTGCTGCACGGGGTGAACAACGTCGACAAACAACCGCCGTACGTCACCCCGGGGGACGGACTGACACTCACCGCCGCCGACGCCGATCTGCTCGCCGGGCACGGGTTCAACACCGTCCGCCTCGGCGTGTCCTTCGACGGCCTGATGCCCGAGCGGGGCCAGATCGACCCCGCATACCTCGATCGGGTCGCCGACACGGTCGACGTCCTCGGCACCCGCGGCATCCACGTCCTGCTCGACAACCACCAGGACGGACTGAGCTCCGCCTGGGGCGGAAACGGATTCCCGGAGTGGTCCATCGAGGCGAGGCCCTTTGCCGTCGAACCGAACCCGGGATTCCCGATGAACTACCTGATGCCGAGCATGAACATCGGCTGGGACGAGGTCTGGTCCAACAAGAACGGGGTACTCGACCACCTCGGCACCGCCTTGGCTGCGCTGGCCACGAGGGTGGAGGGGAAACCGGCCGTGCTCGGCATCGAGCTGATGAACGAGCCCTGGCCGGGATCGCCGTTCCTGACCTGCTTCCCGGGCGGTTGCCCGGACTTCGATCGGACCTACCAGGCCGCGATGCAGAAGCTCACCGATCACGTCCGCGCCTCGAATCCGACGGTTCCCGTGTTCTGGGAGCCGAACGTCACCTGGAACCAGATGATGCCGACGAACCTCGCCAACCCACCCAGGACGCCCGCGATCGGCGACCCGAACATCGTCTTCGCCCCGCACGACTACTGCATCCCAAGCCAGCTCGCGATCTACCTCGGCCTGCCGGAGGCCCTGCGCGCCGGTTGCGACCTGCAGCAGGCCAACACCTGGCACAACATCGACAAGGTCACCGAGCGCGCCGACATCCCGACCGTGGTGACCGAGTTCGGTGACGGCGACCCCACCGTGCTCTCCAACACCCTTGCCCGCGCCGACGAACGCTTCATCGGGTGGCAGTACTGGCACTACAGCAGCATCTTCGGGCCGACCGGCCGCCCCGACCCGTTCCTCGGTGAGGTGGGCCGCAAGTTGGTGCGGACCTATCCGCAGACCACCGCGGGGGAACCGGGCAAGCTCCGATTCAACTCGGAGGGTGGGGATTTCGAGTACACCTACCAGCCCCGGCCGTCGGCCCGACCGACCGAGATCTATGTCTCCGACCTGCACTACCCCGGCGGGTACGTCACCGAGGTGCGCGGCGGGCAGGCGACCTCCGCGCCGGGGGCCCGCATCGTCACGGTCCAGGCCGACGGCTCGGCGCCCGTCACCGTCCGGATCCATCGCCCCGACTCCACCGGCGACGACCTCCCGAAGCCGGCGGGTTCCGCGGAATCGGGCTCGAGCGGTTCCGCCGGGTTCGGTAGCAGCGGGTCCTGATACCACACACCACGCAGAAGGCTCCGGACCCACAGTGGGTC
>NZ_JBSGTR010000120.1:0-2369 GCF_053607505.1 Rhodococcus sp. NPDC055112 | reverse complement strand
CGCACCTGGTGCGTGGCCGCCTTTCGCGTTCACCCGAACAGTTCGGCGAGCTCGGCGATACGCGCCGCCTCGTTGTCCGGGTCGAGGCGCTCGCCGCGCGTGAGCACGCACATTCCGTGCAGCGCGCTCCAGAAGACCTCAGCCCTGGTCCCGGCCTCGCCGGTCTTCCCGCCGCCGAGCGCCGACGACAGCACCTCGAATCCCGCACGCAGTTCCGGTGGGGTCGATTCGTGGGCGAACCGAACCCCCAGCCGCATCGAGAACATCGCCTCATACGTCGCGGGATTGTCCGACGCGAATTCCAGGTAGGCACGGATGAAGGCCGTCAGTCGTCCCGCATCGTCGACGCCCTCGAGCGCCCGGCCCATGGTCAGGGTGAAGTCCCGGAATCCCGTCAGCGCGACCGCGCTCACGATGCCGTCTCTGCCCTCCGGGAAATGCCCGTAGAGCACCGGGGGGCTGTACTCGATCTCATCGGCCAGCCGCCGCGTGGTGACGGCGGGCCACCCCTCGTTCTCGGCGATGCTCCGGGCGCATTCGACGATCTTGCGCTCGCGATCCTGTCGCTCCCTTTCCTTGCGTTCTCGAACTCCCATGCCAAAACTCTATCACTGATAGACATCCGTCCATCAGTAAGCTAACGTTGGTAGAAATTCTACAAACGAAAGGCATGGCAATGCTGAACTGGATCGGACTCGTCATCAGCTGGATCGGTGCGCTCGGGATCATCGCGATCGGTGTGGCCTACCTCGGGAAGAACGAGAAGAACGCGGCGGGCTTCGGTCTGCCCGCCAGTCCGGCGCCGGAGGCGCGCGGATGGTGGCAGGTCAAGGGTGTCCGCGACATCGGCTCGGGCCTGCTGGTGATCGTCTTCACCTTCGCGGCGCGTGACCAGCTCGCACTCCTCATGCTGCTGCTCGCCGTCATCCCCCTCGGCGACATGTGGGTCGTGCTGTCCAACGGCGGCGACCGCAAGGCCGCGTACGGAGTCCACGGGGCCACCGCGGTCGCGATGATCGCCGCCGCCGCGTTGCTGGCCGCATGACCGGGCAGGAGCGGGCGGTCTCGGCACGGGCGGACCAGGCGGAGGTCGTGGGGAACGACCGGGCGTCGATGCATCTGCTGTACGACGCCTCGGACACGGCGGGCGCGCTGAGCTCGCTCGAGGTCCGGCTCGGGGTCGGGGCCGACGGCGCCGCCCCGCACTTCCACACCAGATCCTCGGAGCTGTTCTACGTCCTCGACGGCGAACTGCGCGTCATGGCAGGCGACGAGATCGTGACCGTGGCGGCGGGCGGATCCCTCGTGGTGCCCAAGCTGATGCCGCACGCGTTCGGTGCGACGGCGGACTCCGCGGCCCGGGTACTGATCGTGCTGACCCCGGGGGTGCAGCGGTTCGAGTACTTCCGGCTGCTCGCGAGGATCCAGGCGGGGGAGGCGTCGGTGGAGGAGCTCGCACCCGCCCAGGAGGAGTACGACAACCACTTCGTCGACGCACCCCAGTGGTGGCGGGACCGCAACGGGTCGTCGGCCCGCCCGTAGTGTCCGCCCACGCTGGTGCTCGCCGAATGCTCACGTCGGCGTCAGCGGCCGTACACCTTCGGGTGCGACCCTGGGCGCATGGCAGGACAGCTGATCGTGTCGCTCTCGGGGATCCGGGCCGAGACCCGGGACCTCGCCGCCGACTTCGCTGGGGAGATGGACGGGCGCGGGGTGCCGCTCTCGCTGCTCGTCGCCCCTCGCCTGAAGGACAAGTACCGGCTGGTCCGCGACGAGGACACCCAGGAGTGGCTGCGGCGGCGGCAGGCGGGCGGGGACGCCATCGTGCTGCACGGATACGACCAGGCCGCCACCAAGAAGCGCCGTGCCGAGTTCGCGGCCCTGCCCGAGCACGAGGCCGCGCTGCGGTTGCTGGCCGCGGACCGGGTGATGGAGGAGACCGGGCTGCGCACGCGCGTGTTCGCCGCGCCCCGCTGGCTGGCCTCGCCGGGAGCGGTGGCGGCGCTGCCCCGCGCCGGGTTCCGGTTGCTCGCCGGGTCCGCGGGCATCCACGACCTCGAGCGCGGCACCGTGGTGCGCTCCCGGGTGCTCGGTGTCGGCGAGGGTTTCCGGGCCGAGCCGTGGTGGTGCCGGGCGCTGGTGCTGGGTGCGGGACGCACCGCCCGTCGCGGCGGAGTGGTGCGACTCGCGATCTCCGCCAAGCAGCTCGGGCGGTCCGGACCGCGGCAGGCGCTGCTCGATGCCGTCGACCTGTCGCTGCACCATGGCGCGCAGCCGACCGGATATCGCTGGCAGGCCAAGGGTTCCGGGTCGCGGGTGGCCTGAGTTCCTCGGGCCCGGCGCACGAAACGGGGCGCGACCCGATGGGT
>NZ_JBSGTR010000119.1:0-2519 GCF_053607505.1 Rhodococcus sp. NPDC055112 | reverse complement strand
GGTGAGCTCGGCGCGGTCGTGGTAGCCACGGGCCAGCCCGGCACCGGACAGGTACAGCTCACCGACCACGCCGAGCGCCACGGGCTGCAGGCGTGGGTCGAGCACCACCGCACCGACGCCGCCGATCGGCGCACCGATGGTGATCGGGTCACCGGCAGCCAAACTCCCCGTCAACGTGACGACGATGGTGGTCTCGGTCGGACCGTACCCGTTGAAGAACAGCCGGCCCGGACCCAACCGCGCGACCAGCTCCGGCGGGCAGACGTCGCCGCCGACGCCCACCATCTCCAGGTCGGGCAGGTCCTCGGCGCGCATGGTCCCCATCGCCGCGGGCGCGCTCATCAGGTGGCTCACCCGCTGCTCGCGCACCAGCCCAGCGAGTTCGTCGCCGCCGACGACCTCCGGCGGCGCGACCACCATGGTCGCGCCCGCGCTGAACGAGGTCAGCATCTCGAACATCGAGGCGTCGAAGCTGGCCGAGGCCAGGCGCAGCACCCGCGACTGTGCGGTGATGACCATATCCGAGTGGGCGTCCGCGGAGAATGCGGACAGCCCGGCGTGGGTGACCACCACGCCCTTGGGCATGCCGGTCGAACCCGAGGTGTAGATCATGTACGCGACACTCGTGACGGACAGTGGCGCCGTCCGGTCACGGTCGGTGACCGGGGCTGCCGAGAGGTCTTCGGCCACAGGCCCGTCGAGTTCGAGCCACTCTGTGGTGCCCGGCATCTCCCCGCGGACACCCGCGACCGTCAGCCCCAGCGCGGCACCGGAATCGGTGAGGATGTGTTCGATCCGTGCGGTCGGCAGCGCCGGGTCCACCGGCACGAACGCGGCCCCACTCTTGGCGACCGCCCACATCGCGACCACCGACTCGATCGACCGCGGGAACGCAAGCGCGACGAACGTCTCCGGTCCGATTCCCCGTGAGATGAGCAGTCGTGCAATCCGGTTCGACGTCGCGTCGAGCTCCGCATAGCTCATCTCGACGCCGCTCGCGGTCAGCGCGACCGCGTCCGGGTTCAGTGCCGCGCCGGCGGCGAGCATCTCCGGCAGCAGCCGGCTCGGCAGCGGCACGGCGAGCGCGCGTGCGTCGATCGTCGCCCGCTCCGCCTCGTCGAGCAGGTCGAGCTCGCCGACCGGCACCGCCGGGTCGGCCGCGACCGCGCCGAGCAGTCGCACCAGCCGCTCGGCGAACCCACGCGCCGTCGACTCGTCGAACAGATCCGCCGCATACATCAGCGAACCCTTCAGGCCGTCGTCGCCCTCACGGAAGGTCAGCTCAAGATCCCCCTTCGCGACGGCAAGCTCGGTATCGAGCGGCGAGATCTCGATACCCGGCAACTCGAACGACGTCTCCGCCAGGTTCTGCAGCGCCAACGCCACCTGGAACAGCGGCGAATGCGCCTGCGAACGTGGCGGGTTCGCCACCTCGACGACCCGCTCGAACGGCACATCGGCGTGCCCGAACGCGGCCAGGTCGGTCGCGCGGGTCTGTGCCAACAGCTCCGTGAAGCTCGACGCGGGGTCGACCTCGGTGCGCAGCACCAGCGTGTTGACGAACATGCCGACAAGCTCATCCAGCGCGGCCTCGCCGCGACCGGCGATCGGAGTGCCGACGGTGATGTCTGTCGTCCCGCTCAGCCGCGAGAGCGTCGCCGCCAGCGCCGCGTGCAGCACCATGAACAACGTCGACTGCTTCGCCAGCGCGAGCTCCCGCAGGCGACCGACCAGTTCGGCATCGACGGTGAATTCGGTCCTGGCGCCGCGCATCGACGCCACCGGCGGACGCGGACGGTCCGTCGGCAACTCCAGCACCGCGGGCGCCCCGGCCAACTGCTCGGCCCAATAGCCGAGCTGAACCGCCGCCAACGACTCCGGATCGTCCTCCGACCCGAGCACCTCCCGCTGCCACAACGCGAAGTCCGCGTACTGCACCGTGAGTGGCGCCCATGTCGGCGCCTGCCCCCCGACGCGGGCGGCGTACGCCACCATCACGTCGCGCGCCAACGGTCCGACGGAGAAGCCGTCCGCCGAGATGTGGTGCACCACGACCGCGAAGACATGCTCGACTGTGTCTGTCTGAGTCGCTCCGCAGGCTCCGCTCCCGCCAGTCCGGAACAGCCTGGCACGCAACGGGATCTCGGTCGAGACATCGAATCCGCCGGACACGAAGCCGACCAACGCGTCCGCCAGCGCATCCGCGGACACGCCGACCTCGTCGAGATCCGCGTCGATCTCACCGACACCGACCACCACCTGGGACGGGCCGTCTGCCGAGTTGGGGAAAACGGTGCGCAGCGACTCGTGCCGTTCCAGCACGTCGCCGACCGCCGCACGCAGCGCGGTCACGTCGAGTTCGCCGGTCAACCGAATCGCCAGCGGAATGTTGTACGCCGGTGATGCGGTGTCGAACTGGTTGATGAACCACATCCGGGACTGCGCCAACGACAGCGGAATCCGCTCAGGGCGCGGACCCGCCACCAAGGCCACTCGCCCACCGGAGCCCACGTGCCGCT
>NZ_JBSGTR010000118.1:0-2986 GCF_053607505.1 Rhodococcus sp. NPDC055112 | reverse complement strand
GTTGACGAGTCCCTGGACTCGTCAACCGCGCACAGGTGCGTCAGCGCTTGCGGCGGCGGCCGGTGCCGAAGATCGAGCGCGAGATCTCCCGTCCGGCGACGGTGGCCGCCGACCGCAGGAAGCTCTTGACCGCGCTGTTCTCCATGATCCGTTCCACGGCGCTCGGCTCGTCCGGCGGCGGGGGCGGCAGGTCGGGCAGATCCGGCAGGGCGGGCGGCAGCTCGATGCCGTCCGCATTCGGCGCACCGGACACGCTGGCGGTCAGCTTCTCGTAGGCCGATTCGCGGTCGATGGTCTGGCCGTACTTCGCGTGCAACGGGCTGGCCGCGGCCGCCGCCCTGATCGCCGGCTCACCGATGGTGTCCATCAGCGAACGCGGCGGCGGGATCTTCGCCCACGCCACCGGTGTCGGCGCGCCCTTCTCGGACAGCACGGTCACGACCGCCTCACCGATCCCGAGTGAGGTCAGCGCCTTCTCGAGGTCGTAGTGCTCGGTCTTCGGGTAGGTGCGAACCGTCTTGTTCAGCGCCTTCTGATCGTCCGGGGTGAACGCGCGCAGTGCGTGCTGGATCCGGGCGCCCAGCTGCGAGAGCACGTTGTTGGGGACGTCCGTGGGCAGCTGGGTGCAGAAGAAGACACCGACGCCCTTCGAGCGGATCAGCTTGACGGTCTGCTCCACCTGCTGCAGGAACGCCTTCGACGCGTCCGCGAACAGCAGGTGCGCCTCGTCGAAGATGAACACGAGCTTGGGCTTGTCCACGTCGCCGACCTCGGGCAGCGTCTGGAACAGGTCGGCGAGCACCCACATCAGGAAGGTGGAGAACATCACCGGGCGGGCCGCCTGCGCGCCCAGTTCGAAGAGCGTGATGATGCCGTTGCCGTCGGGTCCCACCCGCAGCAGGTCCTCGGTCTCGAGCTCCGGCTCACCGAAGAAGGTGTCGCCGCCGTCCGCCTCCAGGTTGACCAGCGCGCGCAGGATCACGCCCGCGGTGGCCGAGGAGACCCCACCGATGCCCTTGAGGTCGGCCTTGCCCTCGTCGGAGGTCAGGTGCGCGATGACCGAGCGCAGGTCCTTGAGGTCGAGCAGCGCGAGGCCCTGGGTGTCCGCCCAGTGGAAGATCAGCCCGAGCGTGGACTCCTGGGTTTCGTTGAGCCCCAACACCTTGCTCAGCAGGATCGGTCCGAAGCTGGTGATGCTGGCCCGCACCGGGATGCCGATGCCCTCGGTGCCAAGCGAGAGGAACTCGACAGGGAACCCGGTCGGCGCCCAGTCCGTGATGCCGGTCGAGACGGCGCGGGCGACCATCTTCTCGCTGGACTCGCCAGGCGCGGAGAGCCCGGACACGTCGCCCTTGACGTCGGCCATCACCACGGGCACCCCCGCGGCCGAGAGCTGCTCGCAGATGCCCTGCAGCGTCTTCGTCTTTCCGGTGCCGGTCGCGCCGGCCACCAGCCCGTGCCTGTTGATCGTGGCGAGCGGGATCCGGACGCGCGCAGCGGGATCCACGACGCCGTCGACGATCACCGTGCCCAGCTCCAGCGCCGCGCCTTCGAAGGCGTAGCCCGCGGCGATCTCCTGCGCGGCCGGACTGGGTGCGGCAGCGGTCTCGACCGGGGCGGCAGCTGGAGCCTGAGCCGCCGCGGCGGGCGGGGCCTCGGCCGCGGCAGCATCCGCGGGAGCGTCGTCGACCGGCGCCTGCTTGGCCGGGGTCTTCGCCGCCTGGACCCGCGCCGCCTCTGCGGCTGCCTGCTCCGCGGCCTGCGCTGCCGCCAGCGCCTCCGCCGCGACGCGGGCGGCCTCCTCGGCGGCGGCCTTGGCCGCCTTGGCCTTCTCCTCGAGCGATACCGAGTCCACCTGTGGAGCGGATTCACCGGATGAGGTTGGATCCACCGTCATTCATGCCCTCCTCGGAGCGACAACGTCGTCGAATGTGTCCGCCGCCGCCCAGCCGACCGGGCCCGCGAAGCGACCAGTTGACCTTAACCCGGTCATCGGCTGACTACTGTGTTCCTGGTGCAGGACAAACTTGTGTGGATCGATTGCGAAATGACCGGACTGCGGCTCGGCACGGACAAGCTGATCGAGGTGGCCGCGCTGGTCACCGACAGCGACCTGAACGTGCTCGGAGAAGGCGTGGACATCGTCATCCACGCCGACGAGGCCGCGCTGGCCGACATGCCCGACGTCGTCAAGGAGATGCACGAGCGCTCCGGACTGACCGAGGAGGTACGCCGGTCGACGGTGACGCTCGAGGAGGCCGAGCAGCAGGTGCTCGCCTACATCCGCGAGCACATCCCCACCGCTGGCACCGCTCCCCTCGCAGGCAACTCGATCGCCACCGACCGCGGATTCCTCGCCAGGGACATGCCCGCGCTCGACGAGTACCTGCACTACCGGATGATCGACGTCAGCTCGATCAAGGAGCTGTGCCGCCGCTGGTATCCCCGGATCTACTTCGGCCAGCCGGAGAAGGGGCTCGCACACCGGGCGCTGGCGGACATCCAGGAATCCATCCGCGAACTCAAGTACTACCGACGGACCGCGTTCGTCGCGGATCCCGGTCCCACCACCGACGATATCGCCGCCGTCGTCGAGGATCTGGTCGCCGAATAGATATCGATTGGCATTCCGGCGACGAGTCAGGCTAATATCGTGCACGCCGATACGGAGCAGCCCGCGAGGGTGAAACCGCGCCGGCAATGGTGACTGTAGTTCAGTTGGTAGAGCACCAGGTTGTGATCCTGGCTGTCGCGGGTTCGAGTCCCGTCAGTCACCCGAAGAGAATGCCCCCCGACTCCGGTCGGGGGGCATTCTCCGTTTCCGGGGCAGCACGGCCCCCTGCGACCCGGCACACCGGTCCGTACAACGCGAAGGGCCCCGCACCCTGTTGTGAATTGGTCCCCGAAAGTTGGACTGGCCAAGTAGGAGCCTAAGCGGCAAGGGCCTGGGTCCGGTATTGCACCGGGCTCAGGCCCTTGAGCTTTG
>NZ_JBSGTR010000117.1:0-3715 GCF_053607505.1 Rhodococcus sp. NPDC055112 | reverse complement strand
TGCAGGACAGGCTCGGCGACATCGCCCTCACCCGGTTCGCGGAGCGGGCGGGCGCCACCGCCTCCCCCCGGAATACCCCCCCTCGGGCGCTGTCACCGTTTCGGTCACAGCGCCCGGGTTGTTTTCGGAGCATCCCCTCGAGCGCAACAGCACGTGAAACGAAAAACGCAGCGCCGAAGCGTCTTTCGACGCCTCGGCGCTGCGCGCTTCGGGTGGCGATCAGGGCCGGCCGGCCGCGTCCTTGCGGCGCAGGAAGGCGAGGACGGCGCTCTCGAATGCTTCCTTCTGCTCGATCATCGCCCAGTGTCCGCAGTTGGGGAACACGTGCAATTCGGCGTTGGGGATCGTGCGCATCGGGATCAACGCCATGTCCAGCGGGCTGACCCGGTCGTCGCGACCCCAGGTGAGCAGCGTGGGCGCCTTCACCTTGTGCATCATCGCCCACGGCGGCGGCGCGTCGGAGGCCTCCATCGCCTTGACCATCATCGAAAAGGCCACCTTGCTGTACATCCGGCGGGCGCTGTCGAGGGTCTCCGGATCGGTGGCCTGGGTCCAGCGCTCCTCGATGAGCTCCTCGGTCACCATCGCCGGGTCGTAGACCATCGAGTGCAGCCACTGGATGAGGCGTTCGCGGGTCGGCGCCTCGGTGAACTCCTGGAGCAGCTTGATGCCCTCGCCGGGGCCGGGGCTGAAGATGTTCTTGCCGATGCCACCGATGGTCACCAGCCGGCGCACCTTGTCGGGGTGGGCGATGGCGTAATTGATGGCGACGCCGCCACCCATCGAGTTGCCGATGATGTCGACGCTGTCGAGGCCGAGGGCGTCGACGAACTTCACCACCGACTCCAGGGCGGTGACCATCGGGTGGCCGCCGAAGTCGTCGCTGACGCCGAATCCGGGGAATTCCAGTACGAGACAGCGGAAGTGCTCGGCGAACACACCGAGGTTGCCCCGGAAGTTGCGCCAACCGGTTACGCCGGGGCCCGAGCCGTGCAGCAGCAGCAGCGGGGGCCCGTCACCGGCCTCGTGGTAACGCAGGACGCCCGACTCCGTGGAGATCTCCCGAAGAGTGCCCTCGTAACTCAGGTCCGATGTCATCGCCTACCTCCGTCTCGACAGGCGGTATAGGTCCGCCAGTGTTCACCGTCACATTGCCACTACGGGCACCGGACACCCAGACGCTGTTCCGGTCAGTGGGCAAATCCGACACCGAAACGAGTGAAGGGCATCCCCGTCCGGTCCGACCGGACGGGGATGCCCTTGCGCTGGTGAGTGTGATCAGTCGACGGTGGCCATGGCCGGCTCGCCGGAGTCCTGGCCTGCCGGGACCTTCACCTGCTCGATGCGCTTCGGCAGCAGCAGACCCGCCACCAAGCCCGCCACCGCGGCGGCAGCCGCGATGAGGAAGGCGACCTGGAAGCCCTTGTCGGTGTAGAACGCCATGCCCTGCGTCATCTCCAGCGGGATCGGCGCGATGTACGAGTTGTTCATGACGGTGAAGGCGATCACCGGCAGCGCGGCCGGGAACACGCTCTGGAACACGCCGACGATGCTCGCGGTGGACGCCTGCAGCTGCGGCGGCACCGCCTCGATCAGCAGGTTCGGCACGGCCGCATAGCCCATGCCCATGCCGAGACCGACCAGGCCTGCGAACGCGATGAGCAGGCCCTTGGTGTCATGCGAGAAGGCGGTGAGGGTGCAACCGATGGCGGCGGAGACCATGCCGATCGCGAGCAGCGGGCGCGGCTTGACGTGGCGCCCGACGAGCACGCCGACGATCAGACCGCCGATCACGGTCATCGCACCGATCGGCGCCTGGAAGATCGCGAAGCCCTCGGCGTCGACGCCGAATCCGTAGCCGAGGCCCATGATCTCGGGCGTCATGGCCAGCATCGGCAGCAGCATGGTGTACAGGCCGCTGACGCCGTAGATGAACCCAGCCGCGATGGCGGTCAGGATGACGGGACGGCGTCGCAGCACCTTGAGGTCGATCAGCGGCTCCTTGACGATGCCCGCGGTGACCAGCCACGCGACGACCAGCGCGATGCCGCCGAACAGGTAGGTCAGGGTCGAGCCCGACTTCCAGCCCCAGGTCGGGCCGAAGCTGATACCGATCAGGATGCCGGCGATACCGCCGCCGAGAAGCAGGGCGCCGAGGAAGTCCAGGCGCGAGCGCAGCCGCACCGAGGACTCGTCGGTGCTCACAAAGATCATCCCGCCCAGGATGACGAGGCCGATCACGAAGAACCAGAAGATGCTGCGGAAGCCGTGGTTGTCGATCAGCCATCCGGTGATGAACGGCGCCGGGATCGCGATCAGGCCCATACCGCTGGTCGCGATGCTGACGGCGAGCGCGATCGTCTTGGCCGGGAACACATCACGGATCAGCGAGTAGCTCAGGAACAGGCACGGCACCAGCAAGCCGGACAGCGCACGGCCGGCGATCAGCACCCCGTAGCTGGTCGCGATGGCGGAGACGAACGATCCCAGCGCGGCGACCGCGATGCAGGCGAGCAGCATCTTGCGCTTGCCGTACATGTCGGCGAGCTTGCCGATCAAGGGCGCTGTCATCGCACCGACGAGCAGGAACGACGTGAGCAGCCAGGCGCCCTGGGTGGTCTGGTAGTGACCGGAGATGGCGGGGATGGCCATCGAGATCATCATGTAGCTGATCGCGAGCATTTCGAGCACGAGCACGATCGAGGCCAGCGAGAAGATCAGGCGGGGCGTCCACTTTTCGGGTGCGGACGTGCTTCCCTGGGCGCCGGGGGGCTGCGACATCTCGCCGCCTGTGCGGGTGGTGACCATCGTGGTGGGGTCCTTCCGGGATACCAATAAATCTCAGGCCCAATGGATTTCAGGCCTCGATGTGCGATCCGGCACGTGTGCGGCACGGACAACAGGGGGTGGAACTGTGCACCCGGCAAACTCGCACCGAATGTGTAATCCACATCACAGGGCGTCAGCGCCAGTGTGGCCAGTCACAGTTCCGGTCAGTGGGACATTTGCCCCCACACCGGCGCGAAAATGGGACGAAACCGGCTCGCACCCGGATCGCCACCCCCGCTCAGCTCTGCAAATGCCGTCCACCGAACGTCGCCTCGGCGTATCACATGCGCCCCAAAACCGACCAATAGGTCAGCTCCGAGAACCACGACACGGCGACGATCACTCCACAGCGACCCTGCTCGAACACTTTTGACACGGTCGGGGCCATCTCGTACTGTGCCCGGCTATGCATGTCCGTTCCACCGCGAAGACCCGAGGCCGGCTTCTCACCGGCCTGATCTGGGTTCAGAGAACGCAGCGCTAGAACCCATTCTCAGCACTGTTCGCGACGGTGCATGCATTCAACGGCCCTGAAACGTCGCCGTACCCCGTCCCTGGTCGACGCCGCGATTCGCACGTTCACGCCTCGGACACCGACTTCAGCACAGCCTCCGGACGGACCGCGACGCCCGCTCGAGGTCGTGTGCTGCGCACGCCGGGGCACATTCATTTTCTTTCAGGAGATTTCATTGATTACCGCTACTGACCTCGAAGTTCGTGCCGGTGTGCGGACCCTTCTCTCCGCGCCGGGCCCGGCCCTGCGGGTCCAGGCAGGCGACCGGATCGGTCTCGTCGGCCGCAACGGTGCGGGCAAGACCACCACGCTGCGCATCCTCGCGGGTGAGGGCGAGCCCTATGCCGGTTCGGTGATCCGCACGGGCGACCT
>NZ_JBSGTR010000116.1:0-3736 GCF_053607505.1 Rhodococcus sp. NPDC055112 | reverse complement strand
GTTGACGAGTCCTGAGACTCGTCAACCGCGCACAGGCGCGTAGCGCCTCTACACGTGGACCGGGTAGACCGGTTCCTGGATCTGCGGCACGATCCGCTTCTCCACGAAGATGCCGTGCCACACCATGAAGCACAGCACCGTCCACAGCCGGCGGCTGTGATCCGACCCGCCGTCGCGGTGCTCGTTCAGCATCGCCGCGACCGCCGCCTTGTCGAAGATGTGGTCGGTCTGCGAGTCCGCGATCTGCTGGTGCGCCCAGTCGAACAGCTCGGTGCCGCGCAGCCAGTGCCGCAGCGGAACGGGGAAGCCGAGCTTGGCACGGTGCAGCACGTGCGGCGGGACGATGCCCTCCAGCGCCTGCCGCAGCGCGTACTTGGTCGTGGTCTTGGTGATCTTCTGCTCCAGCGGCACCCGCGACGCGACCTCGAAGACCTCGGTGTCCAGGAACGGCACCCGCAGCTCCAGCGAGTTGGCCATCGTCATCTTGTCGGCCTTGACCAGGATGTCGCCACGCAGCCAGGTGAACAGGTCCAGGTGCTGCATCCGAGCGACCGGATCCCAGTCCCGCGACTGCGCGTAGATCGGCGCGGTCACGTCCTGGTGCGTCCACTCCGGCCGGAAGTCGCGCAGCACGGCGCGTAGCTGCGTGTCGTTGAAGCTGCGCGCGTTGCCGTAGTAGCGCTCCTCGAGCGTCATCGAGCCGCGGTTGAGCAGGCTCTTGCCCCTGGTGCCCTCGGGGATGCGCTCGGACAGCTTGCCCGCCGCGCGGCGCAGACCGCGGGGCAGGTACTCGAACGGCTTCAGCGAGAGCGGCTCACGGTAGATGGTGTAGCCGCCGAACAGCTCGTCCGCGCCCTCGCCGGACAGCACCACCTTGACGTGCTTGCGGGCCTCCTTGGCCACGAAGTACAGCGGGACAAGCGCCGGGTCGGCGACCGGGTCGTCGAGGTACCAGATGATCTCCGGGATCGCGTTGGCGAACTCCGTCGGGCTGACGACCTTGACGATGTGCCGGGCGCCGATCGCGGCGGCGGACTCGGCGGCCACGTCGACCTCGGAGTAGCCCTCGCGCTCGAAGCCGGTGGTGAAGGTGATCAGGTTGGGGTTGTGCCGCATCGCCAGCGCGGCGATCGCGGTGGAGTCGATGCCGCCGGAGAGGAACGACCCGACGGTCACGTCCGCGCGCATGTGCTTGGCGACCGAGTCCTCGAGCGCCTCGGCGATCTCCCGGTACCGCGCCTGCTCGGTGCCCGCCGCGAACGGCGTGACCGGGAACGTCGGCGTGAAGTAGCGGGTGATCTTCGGGGCCTCGCCGACCCGCACCCAGGCGTGGCAGCCGGACTCGAGGCGACGGATGTCGGCGTGCAGGGTCTCGGGCTCCGGCACGTACTGCAGCACCGTGTAGTGCTCGGTGGCGCGCGGATCGAGGTCGGTGCCGATGCCGATCAGCTCGGTCAGCTCCAGCAGGCTCTTCTTCTCGCTGCCGAACGCGGTGCCACCGGTGCCCGTCGCCAGGAACAACGGCTTGATGCCGAACGGGTCCCTGGCCAGGAACAGATCCTTGGTCTCGGTGTCCCAGATCGCGAACGCGAACATGCCACGCAACCGGCGGACCGCGTCGGCTCCCCAGTAGTGGAACGCCGCGACGATCGCCTCGCTGTCGCCCTCGGTGGTGAACTGGGCACCGTGATCGCGGGCCAGCTCGGCCCGCAGCTCGAGGTAGTTGTAGATCTCACCGTTGAAGGTCAGCGCGTACCGGGTCGGGTTCTCCGGCGGGCCCCAGCGCAGCGGCTGATGCGAGTGTTCGATGTCGATGATCGAGAGCCGGTTGAAGCCGAAGATCAGGTCGTCGTCGTTCCAGGTTCCGTGCTCGTCCGGCCCGCGGTGCCGCAGGCAGTGCATCGCCGAGTCGACGCGCGAAACCGCGTCTTCGGTGGTGCCGGAGGAGGTCAGTAGCCCGAGCAGTCCGCACACGGCGTCCAATACCTCTATTCGCTCTTGGGGAAGGCTCCACACTGGTATGCAGCGGATTGCCGAATAACTCTGCCGAGTATGCCGCAGACTCGCGGAACTGATGTTGTGACCCGACGGTGGAGAGGCGCCAGCTTTGGTCTACGCTGCGTAGTATTCGGGCGTCCGGCTGGGGCTGCCCTTATTCATTGCGGCGATCAGGAAGGCGTGAACGTGGCGCAGAGTCGGATCCTTCGACGAGCAGGGCTCGCAGCATCTTTGGGCCTTGCTGCCATGCTGCTGTCGGGATGTTCGATCGACAATTCGGTGCTTCGGTTCGGATGGCCGTCGGGCATTACCCCGCAGGCTGAGCGGATGCGTGAACTGTGGACCTGGTCGGTCATCGCCGCCCTGTTCATGGGCGTGATTGTGTGGGGCCTGACCTTTTGGGTGGTGATCTTCCACCGGAAGAAGAAGGACTCGCCGGAGTTCCCCAGGCAGACGGCCTACAACGTCCCGCTGGAGCTCTTCTACACCGCGGTGCCGTTTGTCATCATCGCCGTGCTGTTCTACTTCACCGTGGTCGTGCAGAACTACGTCCACGAGAAGAAGGACGACCCGAACGTGGTGGTCGACGTGACCGCGTACCAGTGGAACTGGAAGTTCGGCTACCGCAGCATCGACCTGCGTGAGGGCGGTGCCAAGTACGACGGCGTCGACGTCGCAGCGCAGGCGTACGCCGAGCAGCCGGCAGGCGAGCAGGTGCTCCGCGGTGAAGAGGTTCCGCCGCCGAACGCGGGTCTGTCCGCGAACGACATCTCCTACCTGCGATTCGACAAGATCGAGACCGTCGGATCCAGCCAGGAGATCCCGATCCTCGTGCTGCCCACCGGCAAGCGCATCGAGTTCGTGCTCAACGCCGCGGACGTCATCCACGCGTTCTGGGTGCCGGAGTTCCTGTTCAAGCGCGACGTCATGCCGAACCCGGAGCAGAACCACTCCGACAACGTCTTCCAGATCAGCGAGATCACCAAGGAAGGCGCGTTCGTCGGGCGCTGTGCCGAGATGTGCGGCACGTACCACGCGATGATGAACTTCGAGGTCCGCGCGGTCAGCCCGGAGAAGTTCGCCGAGTACATCGAGCTGCGCAAGCCGCTCGACGAGGGTGGACAGGCGCTGACCACCGCCGAGGCGCTCGCGAAGATCGGCGAGTCGCCGGTCGCCACGTCCACGCAGCCGTTCAACACGGAGCGGACGTACCGGCAGGCCACCACCGTCCTCGAGGGCGAATACCAGTAGCAGTGCCGACGGCACCCAGACCCATCAACCGCTGAAGGACTTGCTGAAATGAAGATCGAAGCCAAGCTCTTTGAGATCTTGACGGTGTTTTTCATCCTCGTCGCGATCGTGTACGGCGTCTTCACCGCCGCCTCGCGCACCGGAGTCGAGTGGGCCGGGCTGACCGCGATCGTGCTGTCCGCCGGACTGACCCTGATCGTGGGCACGTACTTCCGGTTCGTGGCACGGCGACTCGACACCCGCCCCGAGGACTACGACGACGCCGAGATCTCGGACGGCGCGGGCGACCTGGGCTTCTTCAGCCCGGGGAGCTTCTGGCCCATCCTGCTCGCCTTCGCGGCGGCGTTCACCGCGGTCGCGCTGGCCTTCTTCCAGCCGTGGCTGATCGTGGTCGGCGTGGCGCTGATCCTGGCCACCGCGGTCGGACTCGTCTTCGAGTACCACGTGGGACCCGAGAAGCACTGAGCCGCATCACCTGAGCACGACG
>NZ_JBSGTR010000115.1:0-3773 GCF_053607505.1 Rhodococcus sp. NPDC055112 | reverse complement strand
CACCTGGCCGACATCGGCCGGGTGCGTGCGCGTTTTGCCGACCGCTCCGGTGCCCTGGTCGAGACGGTGCTGCTGCGGCGCAGGGCCGTCGGCAAGATCGACGGCGGCCGGGACTGGCTGTTCACCGACGATGCGCTGCAGCAGACGACGCCGTCGGTGGTCGCGCGCAGGCGTGCCCACCGGGTGGCGGGCCGGGCCGTGCACGACGTCACGTGCTCGGTTGGCGCGGAACTGTCCGCCCTCGTCGGCATCGCGAGCGCGGTGATCGGCAGCGATCTCGACCCGGTGCGCCTGGCGATGGCGCAACACAACGTGCCGGGCGCGACGGTCGTCCGCGCGGACGCGCTGGTGCCGTGCACGCGCGACACCGTCGTCCTTGCCGATCCGGCCAGGCGGGCGGGCGGCAGGCGCAGGCACGACCCGGCCGCCCTGCAGCCGCCGCTGCCGGACCTGCTGGAGGCGTACCGCGGCCGCGACCTGTCGGTGAAATGCGCTCCAGGACTTGATTACGACGCGTTGGAGTGGCCCGGCGAGGTGGAGATCGTCTCGCTCGACGGGGGCGTGCGCGAGGCCTGCCTGTGGTCGCCCGGGCTCGCGGGGGCGGGAGTTCGCCGTCGGGCGACGGTGCTGACCGCCGACTCCGCCTGGGAGCTCACCGACGCCGAACCGGACGAGATCCCCGAACGCGAACCGGGGGAGTGGATCGTCGACCCCGACGGGGCGGTGGTGCGCGCGGGCCTGGTGCGGCACTACGCGGCCCGGCACGGGCTCTGGCAGCTCGACCCGCGGATCGCGTACCTCACCGGCGACGCGGTGCCCCCTGGCGTGCGTGGGTTCCGGATCATCGAGCAGCTCAAGTACTCCGAGAAGGCGCTGCGTCAGGAGCTCGCCCGCCTCGACTGCGGGGTGGCCGAGATCCTGGTGCGCGGGCTCGACGTGGACCCGGCGGTGCTGCGCCCGAGGCTGAAGCTGCGCGGCTCGGCGTCGCTGAGCGTCGTGCTGACCCGGATCGGCCGCACCCCGGTCGCGTTCGTCTGCGCCGCGGGCGTCCGGGTCTAGCGGAGGACGAACACCTCGCCGATCAGGGTGGGGGTGACGACCTCGCCGCCGGGGCCGATCGAGGTGCCGACGGTGAAGCCCTTGGCGCCCGGCAGGGTGTCCTGGTCGAGCGTCTCGCCGGTGTCGGTGTCGAAGGTGAGCATCGCGAGACCGGTGTCGCCCTCGCGCACGACGGTGTAGCCGGTCGAGCCGCCGGTCTGCGCCGGGACGCCGAGCTGGACGAGGTCCTTTCGTTCCCACAGCAACTCGGCGTGGTCGCCCTTGTCCTCGAGGGCGAGCAGGCGGCCCTTGTCGGAGCCGGCAGGGATGATCAGGCCGTCCGCGGCGACGGTGGGGCTGCCCGCGGCGGCGAACCCGAGGTCGTGGCTCCAGCGGGGCTCGCCGGTCTCGGCATCGAGCGCCCACAGCGCGCCCTCGTTGTCGTTCGCGTACAGCGTCGCCCCGTCGGCGGAGATCACCGGGTTGGACGTCGCGCCGCCGGGCAGCGCGTCGGAGGACCAGTCCTCGGTGATCCGGCCGTCGGCGTACCGCAGGCCGACCAGCTCGGTGTGCGGGCGACCCGGTCGCCAGACGGTGACGAAGAACCTGCCGGTGGCGAGGTCGATGGCAGGGGCCGTCGAGACGGGGCACTCGGGGGCGCCGAAGAAGCACTGCTCGAGGCCCTGCGCGGCGGGCGGCAGCGGGAGGTCCTTGGCGACGTCGTAGGTCGGCGTCGGGATCAGCTGGTACGACGGCACGACCTCCTTGCCGGTCTGGGTGTTGAGCACCGAGACGACACCGAAGTGCGTGACGAACAGCAGGTTTCCGTCGGCGGTGAACTGGGCGGACAGCGGCGTCCCGCTCACCACGGTGCGCCAGCGCAGCTGACCGTGTTCGTTGAAGGAGTTCATCGCGCCGTCCTCGCCCACGTACACGTTCGTGACGCGGTCGACGAGGGGCGTCGAGACCGCGACGCCGGGGCCGAGCCGGTTGCACCAGCGCTTGCGGCCGCTCTCGATCTCGAACGAGTAGAGGTTGCAGCCGTTCTCGCTGCGCGAGGTGACGAAGATCTGGCCGTTCGACGCGACCGAGGCCGCCGTCGCGGTCGGTGCGCCGATCGGACGCGACCAATCGAAGGAGATCGACCGGGCCCCCTCGGCGGGACTGGTGCCGCTGTTGCGGGCGTCCGCGTGCGCGGCGGGCCATCCGCTCGGGGCGTAGGCGTCGTCGAGCGGTGGTGCGCTGCTGCAGCCGCCGGTGATCAGCGCCGAAACTGCCGTCAGCGACACCGCTGCCGACCGGAGAACACGCCGCATTCAACACTCCTCGTGTGGATTTCGCTCGGTGCAGACTATCCGGCCGAGCACCGCGGGGTGTTAACCCGCCCCGTCGCCGAATGCGGATCCGCTATCCGTTGAACGCAGGACAATCGGGTGTGCCGATCGGCGTGCGGGGGCCGCGGGCGAAATCAGAGTGGTTCAGAATTCAATGGGCCGCGCATTCACAAGCGTCCAATTGCGGCGCGACGGGGCAGGTAGGGCACCTCCTGTGATTGGACCGTTATTTCGGTACATTACGTATCGAATTGCGATAATTAGCCGACGGAACCGCCCAATTCCGGTCGCAATTGTGTTTGAATGACGACATGGAAGGGCCAGGGGGTGAAGATTTGAGCGCGCCGCGCCGATCGCCGCGCGTCGATGCGAACGACAATCACCTGCTCGGTACGCCTCAGGCGGGGGTGGGCATCGTCGTCGGCCTGATCGTCGGCGCCGCGACGCTGATCGGTGTGATGACGAACTCCCTGCTCGCGGTCATCGTGGTCGCGGTCACGGCGGCGCTGGTCGCGGCGCTGCTGGGGGGCGGCGGATGGCTCAGCGGGGGTGGCGGAGTGGGCCGTCGCGGAGCTCACATTCGCTGACCGTAGGCTGCATGGCATGACCAGCATGTGGGGCGCACCGTTGCGCACGAGGTGGCGGGGATCACGTCGGACCGACAGCGAGCAGGCGAAGTTCCTGACCCGCGATTCCCTGCGATGGGTGCTCGAGAACAAGGCGTACACGCCCTGGTACCTGGTGCGCTACTACCGGCTGGCGAAGTTCAAGCTCGCGAACCCGCACGTGATCCTGCGCGGCATGGTCTTCCTCGGCAAGAACGTGGAGATCCACTCGACGCCCGAACTGTCGCGGCTCGAGATCGGTCGCTGGGTCCACATCGGCGACGGCAACGCGATCCGCTGCCACGAGGGTTCCCTTCGCATCGGCGACAAGGTCGTCTTCGGCAAGGACAACGTCGTCAACACCTACCTCGACATCGAGATCGGCGCCTCCACCCTGGTCGCCGACTGGTGCTACATCTGCGACTTCGACCACCGGATGGATGACGTCAACGTCCCGATCAAGGACCAGGGCATCGTGAAGGGCCCGGTTCGGATCGGTCCGGACACCTGGGTCGCCGCCAAGGTGACCGTGCTGCGGAACACGATCGTCGGCCGCGGCTGCGTGCTCGGCGCGCACGCGGTGGTCAAGGGTGAGATCCCGGACTACAGCATCGCGGTCGGCGCCCCCGTCAAGGTCGTCAAGAACCGCAAGGAGGCCTGGGAGGCAGGCGCGGCCGAGCGGGCCAAGTACATCGCCGCCCTCGAGGACATCGAGCGCAAGAAGGCCGCGGCAGCGAGCTGAGGCGCTACGCGCCTGTGCGCGGTTGACGAGTCCCTGGACTCATCAACCGCGCAC
>NZ_JBSGTR010000114.1:0-3932 GCF_053607505.1 Rhodococcus sp. NPDC055112 | reverse complement strand
GTGGCCGCGCCGGCGCTGCCGGATGGTGCTGGTGGATCGACCGCCCTAGTGGTCGACCGGGCAACCGCCGGTCTTGTAGTCGACCTGGTACTCCTTGATGCCGTTGAGCCAGCCGGACCGCAGGCGGCGGGTCGCGCCGACCTCGGTGATGTCCGGGAGGAAGTCGGCGATCGCGTTGAAGATCAGGTCGATCTCCATCCGGGCCAGGTTGGCGCCGAGGCAGTAGTGGGCGCCGGTGCCGCCGAAGGACAGGTGCGGGTTCGGGTCACGGAGGATGTCGAACTTCTCCGGGTTCTCGAACACGTCCTCGTCGAAGTTCGCCGACACGTAGTTCATCACCACGCGCTGGCCCTTCTTGATCGCCACGCCGCCGATTTCGGTGTCCTCGAGCGCGGTGCGCTGGAAGGCCGCGACCGGGGTGGCCCAGCGGATGATCTCGTCGGCCGTGGTCTTCGGACGCTCCTTCTTGTACAGCTCCCACTGCTCGGGGTTGTCCATGAAGGCCTTCATGCCGTGCGTGGTGGCGTTGCGGGTGGTCTCGTTGCCTGCCACCGCGAGCACGATCACGAAGAAGCCGAACTCCTCCGGGCTGAGCTCGTCGCCGTCGACGTCCGCCTCGATGAGCGTGGTGACGAGGTCGTCGCCCGGGTTCGCCTTGCGCGCCTCGGCCAGCTGGTACGCGTATCCGAGGATCTCCATCGACGCGGCCGCCGGATCGATGTCGGCGAACTCGGGATCGTCGTACGAGGTCATCTGGTTGGACCACTCGAAGACCTTGCCGCGGTCCTCCTGCGGCACACCGATGAGTTCGGCGATGGCCTGCAGCGGCAGCTCCGCCGCGACCTGGGTGACGAAGTCGCCGCTGCCCTCCGCGGCGGCGGCCTTGACGATGGCCTCGGCGCGGTCGCGCAGCTCTTCCTTGATCCCGTTGATCGCGCGGGGGGTGAAGCCGCGGGAGACCAGCTTGCGCAGCTTGGTGTGCTCCGGCGCGTCCTTGTTCAGGAGCACGAAGCGCTGCAGTTCGATCTGCTCGCGCTTCATGTCATCGGCGAAGCGCGGGATCGCGGTGTTCTCCCAGGTGGAGAACACATCGCGCATCGACACATCGCGGATGTCCTCGTGCCGGGTGACCAGCCAGTAGCCACCGTCGTTGAACCCGCCGACGCCGTCGGGCTGCTCGACCCAGTACACCGGCTCGGCCTTGCGGACCTCGGCGAGTTCTTCCACCGGCAGCCGGTGCGCGTAGATATCGGGGTCCGTAAAGTCGAATCCCGCGGGAATGTTGGGCTGTGCCACTGTTGTCTCCTGCCATCGCGACCGGCGCCGCGCGTGATGTGGAACACGTTCTACAAAGATTGAAGCATAGAGCTTCGATGGGGGAAAGACTAGGCAAAGAACTGGGCCCATTCTCCTTGCTCAATAGGGAGAACCTGTTCTACTTTTTGTAGACACGTGGAAAGGAGCCCGCCGTGGGCACACCAGTTATCGTCGAGGCAGTCCGTACTCCGATCGGCAAGCGAGGCGGCTGGCTGTCCGGCCTGCACGCGGCGGAGACCCTCGGCGCGGTCCAGGTCGGAATTCTCGAGCGGGCGGGCATCGATCCCCTCCTCGTCGAGCAGGTCATCGGCGGCTGCGTCACTCAGGCCGGTGCACAGTCCAACAACGTCACCCGCACCGCCTGGCTGGCGGCGGGACTCCCGTGGCAGACCGGCGCCACCACCATCGACTGCCAGTGCGGCTCCGCGCAGCAGGCCAACCACCTGATCGCCGGTCTCATCGCCACCGGCGCCATCGACATCGGCATCGCCTGCGGCGTCGAGCAGATGAGCCAGGTCCCGCTCGGCGCCAACGTCGGCACCGAGGCAGGCCCGCGCCGCCCGGCGTCGTGGGACATCGACTTGCCCGCCCAGTTCGAGGCGGCCGAGCGGATCGCGAAGCGCCGCGGCCTGACCCGGGACGACATCGAGGCGCTCGGCGTCCGGTCGCAGGCGCTGGCCAAGCAGGCGTGGGCCGAGGGCCGCTTCGACCGTGAGGTTCTGCCCGTGACGGCGCCCATCATCGGCGAGGACAAGCTCCCGACCGACGAGACGCATGTCGTCTCCCGCGACCAGGGCCTGCGCGACACCACCGCGGAGTCCCTCGCCAAGCTCAAGCCGGTCATCGAGGGCGGCATCCACACCGCGGGAACCTCCTCTCAGATCTCCGACGGCGCCGCCGCGGTGCTGCTGATGGACTCCGACCGCGCCAAGGCCCTCGGCCTCAAGCCCCGCGCCCGGATCGTCTCCCAGGTGCTCGTCGGCGCCGAGCCCGAGTTCCACCTCGACGGCCCGGTCCAGGCCACCGCCAAGGTGCTCGAGAAGGCCGGCATGAAGATCGGCGACCTCGACCTGTTCGAGGTCAACGAGGCCTTCGCCTCCGTCGCGCTGTCCTGGGCGCAGGTGCACGGTCCGGACATGGACAAGGTCAACGTCAACGGCGGCGCGCTCGCGCTCGGACATCCCGTCGGCAGCACCGGTTCGCGCCTGATCACCACCGCCCTCCACGAGCTCGAGCGCCGCGACGCCTCGACCGCGCTGATCTCGATGTGCGCGGGCGGCGCGCTCGCCACCGGCACCATCATCGAGCGGATCTGATCCGGCCGTGAAGCGCCCACCGATGCTCGATACGCAGTTCACCCGAATCATCATCAAGTGGATGTCGAAGACGAACGTGATCGCGTACCGGGCGACCGGTGGGCGTGTCGGCGGCAAGTGGCGGGTCGGCAGCGCCGCGAAGAGCGGCCTGCCGATCTGCCTGCTCACCACCACCGGCCGCAAGTCCGGCGAGCCGCGGGTGAGCCCGCTGCTGTTCCTCGAGGACGGCGACCGGGTGGTACTGGTGGCTTCGCAGGGCGGCCAGCCCAAGAACCCGCTGTGGTACCTGAACCTCAAGGCCGACCCCAACGTGAAGGTCCAGATCCGTTCCGACGTGCGCCATCTGGTGGCGAAGGTCGCTGACGGCGCCGAGCGCGCGGAGCTGTGGCCCCGGCTGGTCGCGATGTACCCCGAGTTCGACGATTACCAGTCCTGGGTCGAACGCGAGATCCCCGTCGTCGTCTGTTCGTAGCAATTGCGGGCCCGTTGACAGACAATCTGGGTGGAGCCCGCAGGATTGCCCATCCGGCAGGTGCGTGCTCCGCGCTGTTGCAACTCAACGGATAGGGAGATTTCGTCATGACGGCTGGCCCCCAAGATCAGATCCTGGACCGACGTGAACTCGCCTCGGCGCTCCTGCGGGCGCTCGATCTGCGGCACGAGGTCCTCGATGCCATCGTCGACAGTGACGATCACGCCGCCGCTGTACGCAGTGTGAGCGCGCTCCTCGAGACGACCGAGGACAACGCGAATGCGGTGCTGGGTCTGCAACTCGGGCGTCTGACCAGGCTCGAGCGCGACCACCTCCGCGACGAGGTGACCAACCTGGACGCGACGCTGAAGTGGCTGCCGGAACAGCGTCCCTTCAGCACCGGCACGAACGTGCGGCTGCGCCCGTTCACCCAGGACGACGAGGACGTGGAGCTCTACCGGCGACGCTCGGCCGAGCAGCTCGATGCCGACGGCACACCGTGGCAGGCGGATCGCATCGAGGAAGAGCGCCGGGCCGGCCTGAACCGGGTCGACGAGGAGACCGCGGCGTGGTTCGTCGCGGAGAACACCAGCGGCGAGCGGCCGGAGTGCGTCGGGCTCGTGTTCGGCGAACTGCACGGCGGCGAGGTGGAGCTCGCGGTGTGGGTCGCGCCCGAGTCACGCAAGCAGGGTTACGGCACCGCCGTGATCAAGCTGTCGCGACCGGAACTCGCCGCCTACTTCCCCGGCACGACGGTCATCGTCCGCTCCCCCGCCTAGGCGCTTCGCGCCCGTGCGCGGTTGACGAGTCCACACACTCGTCAACCG
>NZ_JBSGTR010000113.1:0-4002 GCF_053607505.1 Rhodococcus sp. NPDC055112 | reverse complement strand
GGGGGGGCCCCCACCGGTCCGCGCGGGGTCGCCCCCACCACGTTTTTCGTCGGCGGGTCCGCGCCGCCGCACGGCGCTCGGGGCGAACGGAAAATGCCTCGGCAGTTCGGGTGGACATCGTCGTATGCCATTCCGTAACCTGTCTGAGACCTTCCGAAATCTTGCCGCGTCACCCGGCGTGGCATCGGAGGTCACCACCACGCAGGATCCGGGCGCCGCAGGCGCCGGTTCGGCACCGGGGGCGGAGTCGCCGGGGTGAATCTCCCGTTCGGATCTCGGTTCGCGGGGCAGGGCTGATCTTCCCAGCCCGACCCGTCAGCCAATCCGGCCGACGGGCAGTGGAAGAACGGAGTACCAGCTTTCGTGGCGTCACAGAGACTGAAACGATCCACCAGCGCAGTGCTGGCAACGGGCCTGCTGTCCCTCGCGGCAATTGCAGTCCCCGCGGGCACCGCAGCCGCAGATCCCGCGCTGGAGAATCCGACAGCCGCGCTCGAGAAGCTCTCCGAACTCTCCCGCACGTCCGAGCAGACCAATGAGGCGTTGCACAACGCCCAGATCGACCTCGAGTCCAAGACCGCCGTCCAGCGCGACGCCGACGCCAGGCACGCCGCCGACGAGAACTTGTTGACCGAGGCGAAGGCCAGGATCGCGCAGTTCCAGCCCGCGGTCGACAAGCTCACGACGGCCAGCTACCAGGGCGCCCGCGTCAATCGACTGTTCGCGGTGATGGTCTCCGATTCTCCGCAGCAACTCCTCGACCAGATGTCCACGCTCAGCGTGCTGTCCGCGGACACCGCGGCCCAGGTCGGTCACTTCAAGCAGGCAACCGACGAGGCCGCGACCGCGGCCGAGGCCTCGCGTCAGTCCGCCGATGCCGCGCGCACCGCCACCGAGCAGGCCAGGTCGATCAGCGACGACCTGCAGAACAAGCAGAGCGACCTGCAGGCCCAGATCGCGCAGGTCACCCAGGCGTTCGGCGCGCTCAGCAGTTCGGAGCGGGCGACCCTCGCGGGCACCCCGTTCCCTCCCGGATTCGATCCGCAGACGATCCTCAAGGGGCTCGTGCCCGGGTCGAACTCGGGCGCGTTGCAGGCCGGCATGACGCAGGTCGGTAAGCCGTATGTCTGGGGTGCCACCGGTCCGGACGGATACGACTGCTCCGGCCTGATGGTGTGGGCCTACAAGCAGATCGGCAAGACGCTGCCGCGCTCGAGCCAGGCCCAGGCCGAGGGCGGGGTCCCGGTCTCGCGCTCCGAACTGCAGCCGGGCGACCTGGTGCTGTTCTACCCCGACATCTCGCACGTCGGCATGTACGCGGGCAATGGCAACATCCTGCACGCGTCCACCTTCGGTGTTCCGGTCAAGGTCGCGCCGATGGACGCGTACCCGTTCTACGGCGCCAGAAGGTACTGAACGCCGTACCGGACGTCCCGCCGCGGCAGCCACGGCGTCGGATCCGGAAATGGGAGGCGGCTGCGCTCGGGGGGCTGCTCGCGGTCGTCGTGGTCGGCGTGTTGACGGCCCGGTCGCAGCTGACCGAACCGGAGCCGCGCGGTTCCGACGGCACCGCCAGCGTGAACCCGTACGAACAGGCCCGTCGCGCGGGTGTCCAGGACCTCCTGAACCGCTGGGCGAGCGCGGTCAGGGACGGTGACACCGCCGCACTCTCCGCGCTGTTCGACCGCGCCGCCGCGCCCGAGTTCCTCGCCTCCGAGATCCGCCGCAGTGAGCATCTCGCCGACGTGCCGTTGGCGGACTGGGGCTACGAGATCGGATCCGACCCCGAGACCCCGGTCCCGACGGACCTGGCCGAGCAGCTCGACGCCACCGACGTGTGGGCGGTGCCCGCGTACCTGCGCTACGCCATCGAGGGCGCGGACGCCGGTCCCACGCGCAAGCCCGTCGCGCTGATCGTGGCCAGGCGGGGGGAGAGCTGGACCCTGGTATCCGACCGGTCGCTCCCCGAGTACGGGCGTCATACCTGGCGTGGCCCTTGGGATTTCGGTCCGGTCGTGGTGCGCGAGGTGGACACCGGCTCGCACTCGTCGGTGGTGCTCGGTCACTCCGATCAGGAGGACCTGATCGACGCGATCGCGGCGGACCTCGCGGACGCGGTGTCCTCGGTGACCGAACTGTGGGGTCCCGACTGGTCGCAGCGAGCCCTGGTGGTCGTCAGCTCCTCCCAGGAGGAGTTCGAGGAACAGGTCGGAGCCGATCACAGCGGGTCCGATATCGCCGCGGTCGCGGTCTCGGACGTCGTCGAACCCGGGTCCGGTTCCCCGACGGGCCAGCGCGTCGTGTTCAGCCCTGCCGCGTCCGAGCGGCTCAGCGTGGACACCCGGCACTCGGTGCTTCGACACGAGCTCACCCACGTGGCCGCCCGCGCCGCGACCACCGACGGATCACCGTTGTGGATGCTGGAGGGCTTCGCCGACTACGCCGGTCACCGCGATGCCGCTGACCCCGTCGGTCGGTCCGCGCCGATTCTTGCGGCGGCGGTCGTCGCGCACGGGCCGCCGACGCGGCTGCCCGTCGACGCGGACTTCACGGCAGGTGGTGAGCGCGCGCAGGCCGCGTACGAGCTGGCCTGGTCGGTCTCGGCCTATGTCGCGGATCGGTTCGACGAGCCGACGCTGCGCGAGCTGTACGTGGACCTGGCGACCGGCCCCCTGGACGGCCACGAGCTCGATGTGAAGCTGCACGAGGCCGTCGGGCTCTCCGCGTCCGAGTTCGTGACCGACTGGGGCCGCTGGGTCGCCGAGGGCCTCGACTGAGGGCAGGCCGACCCGACCCTGCGCATCGGCCACCCGTGTCCGGCAATTACGGTGAACACATGCGCCGAACCCTGTTGGTGACGAATGACTTTCCGCCCCGACCGGGAGGCATCCAGTCCTACCTCCAGTCCTTCGCGAACGCGCTGCCTGCCGACGAGTTGGTGGTGTACGCCCCGCGCTGGCGGGGTGACAGCCACAAGAAGTTCGACGCGCGTCAGCCGTTCGAGGTGGTCCGCCACCCCACGACGCTGATGCTGCCGACGCCGCTGGTGGCCCGCCGGGCGGCCAAGCTGGTGCGGTCGCGCGAATGCGACAGCGTGTGGTTCGGGGCCGCGGCCCCGCTGGCACTGCTGGCGCCAGGGCTGCGTCGGGCAGGCGCCGAGCGGGTCGTGGCCAGCACGCACGGCCACGAGGTCGGCTGGTCGATGTTGCCGGGCGCCAGGCAGGCGCTGCGCCGGATCGGGAACACGACGGACACGGTCACCTTCGTCAGCAAGTACACCCGCGGCCGGTTCGCGTCCGCGTTCGGAGCCGACGCCGCGCTCGAGCACCTGCCGCCAGGCGTCGACACCGAGGTGTTCCGGCCCGACCCGGCGGCAAGGGCGGAGCTGCGGGCGCGATACGGGCTGGGCGATCGCCCGACCGTGCTGTGCCTGTCCCGGCTGGTCCCGCGCAAGGGGCAGGACGTGCTGATCCGGGCGCTGCCGCGGATCCGTGAGTCCATCGACGGCGCGGTGCTCGTGATCGTCGGCGGCGGCCCGTACCAGGGCCGACTCCACGCGCTGGCCGGGGAGACCGGGATGGAGGAGCACGTGGTGTTCACGGGCACCGTGCCGTCCGCCGAGCTCGCGGCGCACCACACGATCGCAGATGTCTTCGCGATGCCGTGCAGGACCAGGGGAGCGGGCCTCGACGTGGAGGGGCTGGGGATCGTGTTCCTCGAGGCCTCGGCCGCGGGTGTCCCTGTGATCGCCGGTCGATCCGGTGGCGCGCCGGAAACGGTGCGGGAGAACGAGACCGGACACGTCGTCGACGGGCGGTCGGTCCGCCAGGTGGCCGACTCGGTGATCTCGGTGCTCGCCGACCGCGACCGCGCGGCGGCGATGGGTGCCGCAGGCCGCGCGTGGGTGTCCGAGCAGTGGCGCTGGGATGCGCTGGCGGCCAAGCTCAGCGGCCTGCTGCACTAGGCGCTACGCGCCCGTGCGCGGTTGACGAGTGCCTGCAC
>NZ_JBSGTR010000112.1:0-4070 GCF_053607505.1 Rhodococcus sp. NPDC055112 | reverse complement strand
GCCCCGGTCCGAGCAACTCGGACCGGGGTTCGTTCGTCTGTGGCGGGCGCCGTCAGACCATCCGGCGGACCTTCATCCCGTCGAACACCGGCCCGACCCGGACCACGTCGCCCGTCTGCGGGGCGTGCACCATCTGCCCGTTGCCGATGTAGATCGCGACGTGCCCCGGCCCGCCCGACTGCCAGTTGCCGAACAGCAGGTCGCCAGGCCTGGCCTCGGCCAGCGGGATCTCCTCACCGACGCCCCACTGGGTTTCCGAGGTCCGCGGCAGCGTCAGGAGGTCGCCGGTCGCGGAGTACACCGCGTAGGACGTCAGCCCGGAGCAGTCGAAGCCGCCGCCGGACGGTCCGTTGATGTTGCCGCCGCCCCAGACATAGGGCAGGCCGAGGTACCGCAGCGCGGCCTCGACGATCTTGCCGCCGATCCCGTCGCCGAAGTTGCCGACGAACGGGGTGAGAATCCCCGCGAATCGGGCCTCGCTGGCCCGGATCTTCTTCACGTACGGCTTGGTCTGGTTCTCGTAGTCGGGCAGCCCGGACGGCATCCCGCCGGACCGCCGCACGGCCCCGACGCCCGCGTTGTACCCGGCGATGGCCAGATCGAGGGTGTCGCCCTTGACCAGGCCCTGCTTCTGCCAGCCCTCGATCTCGGTGTACATGTCGCAGAGCAGGTGCCCCGACGCCATCACCGAGTCCGCGACGCCAAGGATGTCCGCCTTGCCGTCGCCGTCGGCGTCCTTGCCGTACTTGGCCCAGGTGCCCGGCATGAACTGACCCGGCCCGCGCGCGCCGTCCCTGGACACCGGCGCCGTCGGGCCGTACCGGAAACCGTTCTCCGCCGAATAGAGCGCGGCGAGGACCGGCGGCTTGATGCCCTCGCAGATCTCGCCCGCCTTCTTCAGCCACGGCACGAAGACCGCGATCGCGCCGATCGGGGCCATCACCATCTCGGGGAGGTCGGTCAACGCATCGGGCAGCATCCGGCTCGGGTCGCCGCCGATCGGGGTCGCCTGCAGCGCGGGCGGCGCCGTGTAGCGGGGCACCTCCGGCACGGGTGGTGCGACCACCGCGGGCGGCGGCACGGCCGGCGCTCCCGGAACGATCTGCGGAGCAGGCGGCAGGTACGGCTGGAGCGAATCCTCCACTGCGGCAGCCGCATCCGCGACGGCCTGCTGTGCCTGGCCCTGCATCTGCTCGGGCAACATCCCGATGACGTCGTTGATCTGCTGCGACGCCGCGGGCGCCGACGCCTCGAAGGACTGAATCGCTTGCGCTGCTTGATCTTTCACCGGTAGTGGGATATCGGCCCCTTGAACCAAGCCGCCGAGGGCAGTGGCAACTGCCACGATCACCGCCGCTGGATCAACCGGCATTCGCAACTCCAAACTTCGAGCGGGTTATCAGGTGCAACGCTAGGTCCCCCGACCCGGCCGCGGGGCGATTTCGATCACATCGATCGAACCGTGTTTCCCGAACCCACACGACGCCTGTATCGCGGCGTGTCGGTCCGGCGTTAGCCGGCGCCGACTGTGCATCTGCCGGCGGATCGGCCCACTTCGGGCGGGGAAAACTGCGCACTCACGGAGCGTATGCCCGCACGTCGCGACATTTCAGGGCAAGAACGAGAAATTCAGCAGACCCTCAGGTCTCTCTCAGGCTGGCGGTGGATCCTGGTCGTCATGAGCGAGCGACCCGCAGAGCACCCCCACCGGACGTCCCGATTCCGCCGTGCCGTCGCGGCATCCGGAATCGTCGGTGCGCTCAGCGTCGGGTCACTCACCGGTGGCTCGTTCGCGCTCGGAGACGCGGGCTCCGCGGATTCGGGAACGGTCATCGCCGCCGATTCGAACCGTTCGAACAGCGCAAGCAGCCCGATCGTCACCCGGGGCGCCGGGCACTTCGACGTGATCTCGGGCGGGTCGTGACCCTCGCGGCGGACAAGGCCGCGAAGAGTTGGTCGATGTGGGGCGTGCGCGCGACGGTGGTCGTGGCCGACCCCGACATGCTGGAGTCCGCCTGGAACATGGTTCGCGGCCACCTGGCCGCCGCCGACGTCGCGACCAGCGCCACCCGAGAAGACTCCGAGATCGCGGCGCTCAACCGGTCCTCGGGCACCACGACCCGGGTGAGCGTCCTGCTCGCCGAGCAGGTCAGCAGGGCCCTCCTGGCAGCCGAGCTGACCGCGGGCGTCCTCGACCCCACCGTCGGCGGCGCGCGCCCGAACCAATGGCGCTCCGTGACCGTCAGCGGCCACGACGTCACCCTCCCCGCCGGGCTGACCCTCGACGTGTCCGCGACCGCCCGCTCGGTCACGGCCGACCGGTGCGCCACCGCCGTCGCCGAACTGCTCGGCTGCGGGGTGCTGGTCAGCCTCGGCGGCGACGTGGCGACCGCGGGTCCGGAGCCGCTCAGCGGCTGGCAGATCAAGGTCGAGGATCTGCCAGGCGACCCGTCGTGTCAGGTCTCGATCCCGTCCGGCTCCGGCCTCGCGACCGCCAGCACGGTCAGCCCGCTGCACCCGGATCCCACCGGGGCGCCGCACTGGCGCACCGTGTCCGTGGTCGCCGGCTCCGCCCTGGCCGCCGCCGCGGCGAGCCGGGCGGCGGTCCGCGGGGGCGAGGAGACGCGCGCCTGGCTCGAGGAGCTAGGGATGCCCGCCCGGCTCGTGGACCAGGACTTCCGGGTCACCCGGCTCTGCGGCTGGCCGTGAAGGCACAGGCGGCTGCGCCGCCTGTGCGCGGTGAGCGAGTCTCTGCACTCGTCAACCACGCACGGGCGCGGAGCGCCTACTCCTGCACCCGCACGGCGAAGCCGGCGGCGTCGAGGGCGCCCAGCACCTCGTCGCGGTGGTCGGGCCCCCTGGTCTCCAGTGTCAAAAGCACCTCCACCTCGTCCAGGCCGAGGTCGCGTGCGGTCCGCGAGTGCACCACGTCCACCACGCTGGCGCCGCGCTCGCTCACCACGCCCAGCAGCCGGACCAGCCCGCCGGGCCGGTCCGGGATGGTGACACGCACGACCAGGTAGCGTCCGGCGGCCCGCAGACCGTGGGTGATCACGTGGGTGAGCAGCAACGGGTCGATGTTCCCGCCGGACAGCACCGCGCACACGGGCCCCTCCAGCCGCAGCTGCTCCGCCGCGCAGGTCATCAGGGCGGCCACCGCTGCCGCCCCCGCAGGCTCGACGATCAGCTTGGCCCGCTCACTGCACAGCAACAGGGCCCGGGACAGCGCGTCCTCGCTGACCGTGACCACCTCGTCCACCAGGGCGTTGACGTGCGCGAACGGCACCGCGCCCGGGAGCCCGATGGCGATCCCGTCGGCCATGGTGGACAGGCCCTTCGCCGCAACGGGGGCGCCCTCGGCGAGCGACCTCGGCCAGGCCGCCGCCTGTTCGGCCTGCACGCCGACGAGGCGCACCCGACGGCCCGAGTCCCGGACCGCCGCCGCAATCCCGGCGAGCAGCCCACCACCGCCGGTCGGCACCACGATGGTCCCGACCTCTGGCAGCTGCTCGAGGATCTCGAGCCCGACGGTGGCCTGACCCGCGACCACGTCGACGTGATCGAACGGATGGATGAGCACGGCCCCGGTCGCGGCAGCGAACTCCCGGGCGGACACGAGTGCCTCGTCGACGGTGTGCCCGCGCAGGTGGACCGTCGCGCCGTACGCCCTGGTCGCGACGAGCTTCGGCAGCGCCGCCCCGACCGGCATGAAGACAGTGGACTCGATGCCGAGCCTGCTGGCTGCCCAGGCGACGCCCTGGGCATGGTTGCCTGCGCTGGCCGCGACCACACCGCCGGTCCGCTGCTCGGAGGTCAGGTTCGCGATCCGGTTGTAGGCGCCGCGGGGTTTGAAAGAGCCTGTGCGCTGAAGGTTTTCACACTTGAGCCACACGTCGTGGGCGCAGCGTTCCGAGAGCACCCGGGAGGCGAGCATCGGTGTCCTGCGCATCACCGGGGCGAGCCGGTCCGCCGCCGCCGCGATCTGGTCCCTCGTCACGAGTTCCACAGCGCCAGCGTAAGGCGCCTGCGGCGCCCGTGCGCGGTTGACGAGCCTCAGGACTCGTCAACCG
>NZ_JBSGTR010000111.1:0-4084 GCF_053607505.1 Rhodococcus sp. NPDC055112 | reverse complement strand
GCGGACGAGGTCCGCGCCCGAGACCCGTGTTCAGAGGCTGAGCGTGGTCGCGCGCCCGGTTTCTTACCGTGCGTGGGATTCGGCAGTGGTGTCAGTCCGCAGCAGTGTTCACGGACTGACCGTCGTCGCGCTCAGATGCACCAGACGAGTGCGGCGGACCCGAGCGGGACGCTGAAGCAAAGGGCAACCGAGCCAAGGGCGGGCGTAGCGGCCACGGTGTCGCTCGCGGAGGCGGCGGGGGCCGCGAAGACTCCGACAGTCAGGGCGATTGCGGTCGCGGCGAGGGTTTTCGTGATCTTGGTGGACATTGTGCTCACACCTTTGAGTGGGACGAACCTTCGGTCGAGCCACCCCTCATGGCTCCCAACCATCGTCCGCCCGAGGCCTCGCCGCGCACAAGGGTCCGGCAGCCGGATGCTGTCAGTGGACCCCGCGCATCATCCGGCTGATCCACGGCGAGAGCAGGATCATCACGACGCCGACCGAGATCGAGGCCGCGCCGACCCAGGTGAAGTACGGCGCCTCGTCGTTCTCGTTGTAGTACTTCGCCAGGGTGCCTGCCATCGACGACCCCAGCGCCACCGACAGGAAGAACAGCGCGACCATCTGGGTGTGGAATGCCTTGGGCGCCAACTTGGTCGACAGTGAGAGCCCGACGGGGGAGAGGAACAACTCGGCGAAGGTGAACAGCAGCAGGATGAACATCAATCCCAGCAGTGGGGTGCTGTTCGGCCCGCCACCCGCGAACGGTAGGAACGCGAGGAAGGCCAGACCCATGATGATGGTGCCCGCCGCGAACTTGAGCGGCGAGGACGGCTGGCGGGGGCCGAGCTTCGTCCAGATCGCCGCGAACACGCCCGCGAAGATGATGATGAAGACCGGGTTGATGGACTGCACCCAGGAGGCCGGGAAGTCCCAGCCGAACAGGTTGCGGTCCAGGCGCTTGTCGGAGTAGATCGCAACGACGGTGAACTGCTGCTGGAACAGCGACCAGAACGCGGCGCTGGCCAGGAACATCGGGATGAAGGCGATGACGCGGCTGCGCTCGGTGCTGGTGATCTTCTTGCTGGTCAGGATCACCAGGAAATAGGTGATCGACGCGACGATCGTCAGGCCGACGACCACGTCGGAGAGGTTGTCGGTGGTGATGAGCCCGATCAGGCAGAGCGCGACGATCGCGAGGATCGCGACGGCGCCGATGGCCGCGTACCGCAGTCGCTGCGCGTGCGGCATCGGGTTCAGCGGCCGCTCCCCGATCCCGGCGAGCCGCTTGCGGCCGAGCGTGTACTGGATCAGGCCGAGCGCCATGCCGATCGCGGCGAGCGCGAACCCGACATGGAATCCCCACTCCTTCTGCGCCCACCCGGTCAGCAGCGGGCCGACGAGGGCGCCCAGGTTGATGCCCATGTAGAAGATCGAGAACCCGGCGTCGCGGCGGTCGTCGTTCTCGGCGTACAGGTCGCCGACCAGGGACGTGGCGTTCGCCTTGAGTCCACCGCTGCCGACGGCGATCGCGATCAGGCCGACCCCGACGCCCGCCAGCCCCGGGATGGCGGCAAGGGCGATGTGGCCGCACATGACCAGGACCGCGCTGTAGAAGAGGGTGCGCTCGGATCCCAGGATGCGGTCGGCGATCCAGCCACCGAGGATCGTGGAGAGGTAAACGGTGCCGCCGTACGCGCCTACGATGCTGGTCGCGGCCGCCTGGGAGATGCCGAGCCCGCCGTCGGCCACCGAGTAGTACAGGTAGTAGATGAGGATGCCCTGCATCCCGTAGAACGAGAACCGCTCCCACATCTCGACGCCGAACAGGTTCGCGAGCGCCACTGGCTGGCCGAAGAAGCCGTGGTCGGCCTTGGGATCACGGGGCGGCGAAGTGAGTTCGCTCACCGCCAAATTTTCTCATGAGTGGGTGGTCAGGGGCGGGACTCGAAGCCAAGTTGTTAGGCGACGGTGGAGCGCTTCCCGACCGCGGCATAGATCGCGCGCCAGCCAAGCAGGAACGCCGCCAGCACGCTGGTCGCGACGATGATGAAGCTGAACGCGGTTCCCTGACCGCTGATGACCCGCAGGATCATCCCGACCACCACCGTGCTCAGCCAGATGATCACCCCGGCCGGAACCACCGAGGCCGGGAGCGACTTGTTGCGGTACAGCGCCTCGTTGGCCAGCCAGCCGGCCGCCAGCCCGCCGAGAAACGGCCACGCCGTGGTCGCCAGACCGGCGAGGGCGTTCGCCTCGTCGTGGCTCCGTCGGCCGATCGCGCAGAACACGACCACCAGGACGATGTCGACGGCCAGGACGGCCAGGACGGGCGGGCGCTTGTTCACGGATCCAGGGTAAGCCGCGGATCTCCCGGCGCCGAACCGGGATGTTCCCTCTGACTGGGACAACGATGTGATGCAGGTCTCGCGGCCGCCTACCTTGGGCATACCAAGACGGTCCGGTCGAACCGACGAATGCCGCCCTGGCGGGCGGCGGTGTGTGAGAGGTGCAGAGATGGTGCAGTGGAACGAGACGTGTGACGTGCTGGTGGTCGGGTCGGGTGGCGGCGGCGTCACCGGCGCCTACACCGCGGCCCGCGAGGGCCTGGACGTGATCCTGGTTGAGGCCACGGACAAGTTCGGCGGCACCACGGCGTACTCCGGCGGCGGCGGGGTGTGGTTCCCGTGCAACCCGGTGCTCAAGCGCGCGGGCACCGACGACACCATCGAGGACGCGCTCGAGTACTACCACGCCGTCGTCGGCGATCGCACGTCTCGTGACCTGCAGGAAGCGTACGTCCGCGGCGGCGCCCCGCTGATCGAGTACCTGGAGCAGGACGAGAACCTCAAGTTCGAGATGCTGCCCTGGCCGGACTACTTCGGCAAGGCTCCCAAGGCGCGCCTGGACGGACAGCGGCACATCATGCCGTCGGTGCTGCCGGTGGCCGAGGCCCCCGAGCTGCGCGACGTCGTGCGCGGCCCGCTGGACGTCGACCGGCTCGGAGCCCCCGCGCCCGACGACTATTTCATCGGCGGCCGGGCGCTGATCGCCCGCTTCCTGAAGGCGATCGAGAAGTACCCGAACGCCACCCTGAACCTGAACACCGCGCTGGTGGAGCTGGTGGTCGAGGACGGCGCCGTCGTGGGTGCCGTCGTCGAGCGCGACGGCGAGCGGATCGCGATCTCTGCCCGCAAGGGCATCGTCCTCGCGGCAGGCGGTTTCGAGGGCAACGACGAGCTGCGGCAGAAGTTCGGGGTGCCGGGCGAGGCCCGCGACACCATGGGCCCGTGGGCGAACCTCGGCAAGGCGCACGAGGCAGGCATCGCTGCCGGTGCCGACACCGACCTGATGGGCGAGGCCTGGTGGTCGCCGGGCATGACCCACCCGGACGGACGCTCCGCGTTCGCGCTGTGGTTCACCGGCGGCATCTTCGTCAACCAGGACGGCAAGCGGTTCGTCAACGAGTCCGCGCCGTACGACCGGATGGGTCGCGACATCATCGCCCAGATGGAGGGCGGCACCGCCACGCTGCCGTACTGGATGGTCTACGACAACAAGGAAGGCGAGGTGCCGCCGGTCAAGGCCACCAACGTCTCCATGGTCGAGGCCGACAGGTACCAGGCCGCCGGCCTGTGGCACTCCGCGGACACCCTCGAGGAACTCGCGGAGAAGATCGGCGTGCCTGCCGAGAGCCTGGTCGCCACCGTCGCGCGCTTCAACGGGTTCGTCGCCGACGGCGTCGACCCGGACTTCGGTCGCGGCGACGAGGCCTACGACCGGGCGTTCTCGGGCGGCGAGCCGCCGCTGGTCACCATCGACCAGGGGCCGTTCCACGCGGCCGCGTTCGGCATCTCGGACCTGGGCACCAAGGGCGGTCTGCGCACCGACACCGCGGCGCGGGTGCTCGACCAGTCGGGCAACCCGATCCGGGGCCTGTACGCCGCGGGCAACACGATGGCGGCGCCGAGCGGCACCGTCTACCCCGGCGGCGGTAACCCGATCGGCACCAGCATGCTGTTCAGCCACCTCGCCGTGCTGGACATGGCCGCGGGCAGCTAGAAACGCGAGAACGCCCCCGTCGCGACCCCAGGAGTTGGGT
>NZ_JBSGTR010000110.1:0-5146 GCF_053607505.1 Rhodococcus sp. NPDC055112 | reverse complement strand
GCCGAATCCCCAGCGGGGGTTCGGCGCCCTCGTCGTTGCGGCAGGGGATTCGCTTCTGCCAATCGGTCGGCCGTTCGGCATTGTCGGCGCTATCGTCGGTCTGGCAAGGCGCTGTCGGCGGTTCCGGCACGGGGCCGACGGGCGTTCCGATGGATGACAACGGAATGTGAGTAGCCATGGTGGATCGAGCGGGCGAGTTTCGAGGGGTTCTTCCGATTCCGGACCGGCAGCACATCGGTCTGACGACCTACGACGCGAAGGACCCGGACACCGCGTTTCCGCCGATCGAGCCGCTGCTCCCGCCGGAGGGCGCACCGAATGTCCTCGTGATCCTGCTCGACGACGTGGGCTACGGGGCCAGTAGTGCGTTCGGGGGACCGGTGCACACACCGACCGCCGAACGACTGCAGCGCGACGGACTCACCTACACCCGGTTCCACACCACCGCGCTGTGCGCGCCGACCCGGGCCGCGCTGCTCAGCGGCCGCAACCACCATTCGGTCGGGATGGGTCTGATCACCGAGACCGCGACCTCGGCGCCCGGCTCGTGCGGGATCCGACCGAACACCAAGGCCGCATTGCCGATGACGTTGAAACTCAACGGATATTCCACCGCCCAGTTCGGCAAGTGCCACGAGGTGCCGCCGTGGCAGACCTCGCCGGTCGGCCCGTTCGACGCCTGGCCCTCCGGCGGTGGCGGGTTCGAGCACTTCTACGGGTTCATCGGCGGCGAGAACAACCAGTACTTCCCGGCGCTCTACGACGGATTCACGCCGGTCGAGCCGGACAAGACGCCGGAGGAGGGTTACCACCTCACCGAGGACCTGGCCGACCGGGCCATCGACTGGGTGCGTACCCAGAAGGCGCTCGCGCCCGACAAGCCGTTCTTCGCCTACTTCGCCCCCGGCGCCACTCACGCACCGCACCACGTTCCCACCGAGTGGGCGGACAAGTACGCGGGTCGGTTCGCGGGCGGCTGGGATGCGGAGCGTGAATCGATCTTCGATCGGCAGAAACAACGCCAGATCGTGCCAACGGGCGCCGACCTGACCGCCCGTCCCGACGCGATCCCGGCGTGGGACGACATGGACGAGGCGCTCAAGCCGGTACTGGAACGCCAGATGGAGGTGTACGCGGGGTTCCTCGAGCACACCGACTTCCACGTCGGCCGCGTCGTCGACGCGATCGAGGCGATGGGGGCGCTCGAGAACACCCTGATCTACTACATCATCGGCGACAACGGAGCCTCCGCCGAGGGAACGCTGAACGGGGCGTTCAACGAGATGGCGAACTTCAACGGCCTCGCCGCGATCGAGACGCCGGAGTTTATGGCGGAGGTGAAGGACAAGTTCGGCACGCCCGAGGCCTACAACCACTATTCGGTTGGCTGGGCATGGGCGATGTGCTCGCCCTTCCAGTGGACCAAGCAGGTCGCCTCGCATTGGGGCGGTACCCGCAACGGGACGATCGTGCACTGGCCCGAGGGCATCAGCAGCAAGGGCGAGATCCGTTCCCAGTTCACCCACGTCATCGACGTCGCGGCCACCGTGCTGGAGGCCGCCGGGCTGCCCGAGCCCACGTTCGTCAACGGTGTGCAGCAGGCGCCGATCGAGGGCACCAGCATGCTGTACAGCTTCGACGACGCGGCCGCGCCGGAGCGGCATGACCTGCAGTACTTCGAGATGGCGGGAAACCGGGGCATCTATCACAAGGGCTGGAGCGCGGTCACCCGGCACAGCACCCCCTGGCTGCCCAACGAGGTGCTGCCCGCGCTCGACGACGACGTGTGGGAGCTGTACGACGGCACCACCGACTGGACCCAGGCTCACGATCTGGCCGCCGAGATGCCCGAGAAGCTCGCCGATTTGCAGCGGCTGTGGCTGATCGAGGCCGTGAAGTACAACGTGCTGCCGATCGACGATCGCCGGTTCGAACGTCTGAATCCGACCATCGCCGGTCGCCCCCAACTGATCTCGGGTAGCAAGCAGGTGCTGTTCCCCGGGATGAAGCGGCTCAGCGAGCACAGCGTCCTCGACATCAAGAACCGATCCTTCTCGGTGACCGCCGCGGTCGAGACGTCGACGAACGGCGCCACCAACGGCGTCGTCATCGCGCAGGGCGGTCGCTTCGGCGGGTGGGCGCTCTATGTCAAGAAGGGGCGAACCGCGTTCGTCTACAACCTGCTCGGTATGAGGGAGTTCACGATCGAGGCGACCGAGGACATTCCCGCGGGTAGCCATCAGATCCGCGCCGAGTTCACATACGACGGGGGCGGCCTCGCGAAGGGCGGTGATGTCACCCTGTTTCACGATGGCCGCCCCGTCGGTACCGGGCGGGTGGAGCAGACGCAGCCGATGATCTTCTCCGCGGACGAGACGACGGACATCGGCGACGACTACGGGATGCCGGTCAGCGTCGGGTATCTGGGAGAAACCAGGTTCACCGGCCGTATCGACGTCGTGCAGATCGAGGTCGGGGACGACGACCACTCCCATCTCATCGACCCGGAGGAGGTCATCCGGGTCGCTACCTCCCGTCAGTGACCGAGGGCAGGCTCCGGTTGCCGCCGTTGCCGACCTGATCGGCCGGGTACATCCAGGAGGCACGGGCCGCCTGCTCGGCCGGATACTGCTGCGGGGCAGCGGTCGCGTGGCCGGCAGCCGCGGCCGACGGTTGCGTCTGCGGTGCCGTCTCCTGCCCGTGCACCACCAGCGCGTAGGCGAGTGCCACGAAGGCCGCGGTACTGACGACCGCCCGCACGATATTCCATGTGACCCAGCGGGATTCGAAATGCGACCGCACCGCGTCGGGGTTGGCGATGACGTCGCCCGCCCGCGCGAGTTCGTCGTTGAGCGGCACGTTGACGGCGGCGGTGATGACGAGCATCGCGATGTAGAAGACCAGCGCGACGATGATCCAGGGGAGCGCACCACGCGCCGAACGCAGGTGCAGTAGCAGCGTCGCGACGGTGAGCACCAACCCGCCCAGGAAGCAGATCATGAACCAGCCGTTGAGGATGGCGACGTTGATCTTCTGCATCGCCGAGATGAACGTCTGGTCGTCGGTGCGGCCGAGACCCGGCATCACCGCATAGGCGAAGGCGGCGAACAGTCCCGCCATGAGGCCGGCGGTGACGCCGGCGCCGAGCAACGAGATCGTCTGGAGCAGTTTGGTGTTCATCGCGGTCACCCCACGTTCCAGATGCCGGTGGCGGCAGCGGCAGCGGCGTACTCGGCGAAGTCGCGGGGTGCGCGGCCCAGTGCACGCTCGACCCCATCGCCCGGGATCTCGTTTCGTCCGTCGAGGACGGTCGTGAACAGATACATCAGCAGGTCGACGACGTCGGCGGGCACCTGCTCGGCTGCGAGACCGGCGGCGAAGTCCTCGGCCGGCACCTGCACGTAGTCGACGGGACGACCGGCGGCGGCGGCGATGGTGGCGGCGGCCTCGGCGAAGGTGATCGCACGGGGTCCGGTGAGCTCGTAGATCTCCCCGATGTGGCCCGCCTGGGTGAGCGCGGCGAGGGCGACGTCCGCGATGTCCTCGACATCGACGAACGGTTCGGGGATGTCGCCGGCAGGCAGGTACATCGCGCCGGCGAGGATCGGATCGAGCAGGTAGCCCTCGCTGAAGTTCTGGGCGAACCAGCTCGCCCGCAGGATCGTGGTGTCCGCGCCCGAATCGGTCATGGCCTTCTCGCAGGCCTGCGCCTCGACCTCGCCGCGGCCCGAGAGGAGCACCAGGCGCCGCACACCGCGATCCACGGCCAACTCGGAGAACGACCCGATGGCCTCCACCGCGGCGGGGGCCGCAAGGTCCGGGAAGTAGGAGATGTATGCCGCCGTCATGCCCTCGAGGGCGGGCTCCCAGGTCGCGGTGTCCTCCCAGTCGAACGGGACTCCACCGGAGCGGGTTCCGATGCGGACCGGCAGGTCGAGGCCGGTCAACCGCTGCGCGACGCGGCGGCCCGTCTTGCCGGTGCCGCCGAGGACGAGGGTCGAGGGGTTCGGTGCGTGAACGTTCATGGGGCTCTCCTTGCTGATCGAAAGCTGTTGTCCTCTTTACGATCGCTCAGGGGAAGGTCGCCAACAACGGCTGTTTGCGCAAGGATCGTTAACCTGTGGCCTAACGAAGGGGGTTGCCGCATGGAGCGGCGCGACATCGAGATCTTCCTGATGCTGGCCGAGGAGTTGCACTTCGGCCGCACGGCGGAACGACTACACGTCTCCACAGCCAGGGTCAGCCAGACCATCAAGGCGCTCGAGCGCCGCGTCGGCGCCCCGCTGTTCGAGCGGACCAGCCGCCAGGTGACACCCACCCCGATCGGCCGAAGGCTCGAGGAGGACCTCAGGCCCGCGGACGAGCAGATCCGTGCGGCCATCGCGAGGGCGATCGCCGCAGGGCGCGGGCTGGACGGCGTGCTGAGGGTGGGTTTCGTCGGGACCGCGCTCGGACAGTTCGTGCTCGAGGTCGCGAACACCTTCCAGGAGCGACATCCCGGTTGCCGGGTCCAGATCCGGGAGAGCCACTACAGCGATGGCGTCGGGTTGCTGTTGGCCGACGAGGTCGACGGTCTGGTCGCGGCGGCCGATGTCGGGCACGTCCGGGAGCTCGAACAGAGCCCGGTGCTGCTGCGCGAGCAGCCGTCACTCGCGGTGTCGGCCCGGCACCCGTTCGCGCGGCTGGAATCGGTGACGGTCGAGGACCTCGCGCGGGCGAAGGTGTTGCGGCCCCGCGGTATTCCTGACGATCTCGACGAGGCCATGGTGCCGCGGACGACGCCGAGCGGCAGGGTCATCGAGCGAGGGCCCGACTTCGGAACGGTCCAGGAGATGCTGGCGCTGGTCGGTGCCGGGCAGGGCGTGTTCCCGGTGCCGACCCACGCCAGTCGATACGACGCGCGCCCGGACGTGACGTACGTGCCGGTGGTCGACGGCACCGCACTCGAGTGGCGACTGATCTGGCGCGCGGCGGGCCAGACGAGCCGGATCCGCGCTTTCGCGGAGGCGGCACAGGATTTCGTTGCGGCCAGGGGAAACCCGTTGCTGGACGGGTGAGCGGCGGCGGCCACGGGCACGCGCCGGGGGAGGGGAGCGGTGCGGGCGAGGGGCCACCGGAACGACGAAGGCCCCGAACCCAATGGGTT
>NZ_JBSGTR010000109.1:0-3220 GCF_053607505.1 Rhodococcus sp. NPDC055112 | reverse complement strand
GGTTGTGTGTTGTTTGAGAACTGCACAGTGGACGCGAGCATCTTTGTTGTAAGTAATTAAGAGCGTACGGTGGATGCCTTGGCACCAGGAGCCGATGAAGGACGTAGTAGGCTGCGATAAGCCTCGGGGAGCTGTCAAACGAGCTGAGATCCGAGGGTCTCCGAATGGGGAAACCCAGCACGAGTGATGTCGTGTTACCCGCGCCTGAATATATAGGGCGTGTGGAGGGAACGTGGGGAAGTGAAACATCTCAGTACCCACAGGAAGAGAAAACAATAGTGATTCCGTGAGTAGTGGCGAGCGAAAGCGGAAGAGGCTAAACCATGTACATGTGATAGCCGGCAGGCGTTGTGTGCGTGGGGTTGTGGGGCCTTTCTTCTCATCACTGCCGTGGTGGGCGAGAGTAAGAAACCGGGTTGTTAGTCGAAGTGGTCTGGAACGGCCTGTCGTAGAGGGTGAGAATCCCGTAGACGAAAACTTCCCGGCTCTCGTGAATGGTTCCCAAGTAGCAGCGGGCCCGTGAAATCTGCTGTGAATCTGTCGGGACCACCCGATAAGCCTGAATACTCCCTGGTGACCGATAGCGGACTAGTACCGTGAGGGAAAGGTGAAAAGTACCCCGGGAGGGGAGTGAAATAGTACCTGAAACCGTGCGCTTACAATCCGTCAAAGCCTTTGCACACTTCGGTGTGGGGGGTGATGGCGTGCCTTTTGAAGAATGAGCCTGCGAGTTAGTGGCATGTGGCGAGGTTAACCCGTGTGGGGTAGCCGTAGCGAAAGCGAGTCCGAATAGGGCGGTCCAGTCGCATGCTCTAGACCCGAAGCGGAGTGATCTACCCATGGCCAGGGTGAAGCGACGGTAAGACGTCGTGGAGGCCCGAACCCACTTAGGTTGAAAACTGAGGGGATGAGCTGTGGGTAGGGGTGAAAGGCCAATCAAACTCCGTGATAGCTGGTTCTCCCCGAAATGCATTTAGGTGCAGCGTCGCGTGTTTCTCACCGGAGGTAGAGCTACTGGATGGTCTAGGGGGCCCACAAGCTTACCGAAATCAGCCAAACTCCGAATGCCGGTGAGTGAGAGCGCGGCAGTGAGACTGCGGGCGATAAGGTTCGTAGTCGAGAGGGAAACAGCCCAGATCGCCAGCTAAGGTCCCTAAGCGTGTACTAAGTGGAAAAGGATGTGGGGTCGCGAAGACAACCAGGAGGTTGGCTTAGAAGCAGCCACCCTTGAAAGAGTGCGTAATAGCTCACTGGTCAAGTGATCCTGCGCCGACAATGTAGCGGGGCTCAAGTACACCACCGAAGCTGCGGCATTCATGCAATACACCTCCTTGTTCCTGCGGGAGCTTGGGCAGTGGTATGGATGGGTAGGGGAGCGTCGTGCAGCCATGGAAGCGTCGGAGTGATCCAGGCGTGGAGGCTGCACGAGTGAGAATGCAGGCATGAGTAGCGAAAGAAGAGTGAGAAACTCTTCCGCCGAATGACCAAGGGTTCCTGGGCCAGGTTAATCCGCCCAGGGTGAGTCGGGACCTAAGGCGAGGCCGACAGGCGTAGTCGATGGACAACGGGTTGATATTCCCGTACCCGTGTAAACGCGCCCATGGTGAATCAGTGATACTAACCGCCCTGAAGCCGGCCGTGTTCCTTCGGGAATGTGGTCGGGGGATGCGCGGGACCTGATCTGGTAGTAGCCAAGCGATGGGGTGACGCAGGAAGGTAGCTGAGCCAGTCAGTGGTAATACTGGTGTAAGCGTGTAGGGAGTGGCATAGGCAAATCCGTGCCACACATATCCTGAGACGTGATGCATAGCCGATTGAGGCGAATTCAGTGATCCTATGCTGCCGAGAAAAGCCTCTAGCGAGCTTTTACACGGCCCGTACCCCAAACCGACACAGGTGGTCAGGTAGAGAATACTAAGGCGATCGAGATAACTATGGTTAAGGAACTCGGCAAAATGCCCCCGTAACTTCGGGAGAAGGGGGGCCTCGTCTGGTGATCCAACTTGCTTGGTGAGCTGGGTGGGGCCGCAGAGACCAGTGAGAAGCGACTGTTTACTAAAAACACAGGTCCGTGCGAAGTCGTAAGACGATGTATACGGACTGACGCCTGCCCGGTGCTGGAAGGTTAAGAGGACCGGTTAGCTTTTCGGAGCGAAGCTGAGAATTTAAGCCCCAGTAAACGGCGGTGGTAACTATAACCATCCTAAGGTAGCGAAATTCCTTGTCGGGTAAGTTCCGACCTGCACGAATGGCGTAACGACTTCTCAGCTGTCTCAACCATAGACTCGGCGAAATTGCATTACGAGTAAAGATGCTCGTTACGCGCGGCAGGACGAAAAGACCCCGGGACCTTCACTATAGCTTGGTATTGGTGTTCGGTTCGGTTTGTGTAGGATAGGTGGGAGACTGTGAAGCGGGCACGCCAGTGTTCGTGGAGTCATTGTTGAAATACCACTCTGATCGTATTGGACATCTAACCTCGGACCATGATCTGGTTCAGGGACAGTGCCTGGTGGGTAGTTTAACTGGGGCGGTTGCCTCCCAAAATGTAACGGAGGCGCCCAAAGGTTCCCTCAGCCTGGTTGGCAATCAGGTGTTGAGTGCAAGTGCACAAGGGAGCTTGACTGTGAGACTGACAGGTCGAGCAGGGACGAAAGTCGGGACTAGTGATCCGGCACCGGCAAGTGGAAGCGGTGTCGCTCAACGGATAAAAGGTACCCCGGGGATAACAGGCTGATCTTCCCCAAGAGTCCATATCGACGGGATGGTTTGGCACCTCGATGTCGGCTCGTCGCATCCTGGGGCTGGAGTAGGTCCCAAGGGTTGGGCTGTTCGCCCATTAAAGCGGCACGCGAGCTGGGTTTAGAACGTCGTGAGACAGTTCGGTCTCTATCCGCCGCGCGCGTTAGAAACTTGAGGAAGGCTGTCCCTAGTACGAGAGGACCGGGACGGACGAACCTCTGGTGTGCCAGTTGTTCCACCAGGAGCACCGCTGGTTAGCTACGTTCGGAAGGGATAACCGCTGAAAGCATCTAAGCGGGAAGCCTGTTCCAAGATGAGGTTTCTCACCCCCTTGAGGGGGTAAGGCCCCCGGCAGACCACCGGGTTGATAGGCCAGAACTGGAAGCACGGTAACGTGTGCAGGTGACTGGTACTAATAGGCCGAGGACTTACCACAAAGAAGCTACGCGTCCACTGTGCGGTATCTGAAACAACACAC
>NZ_JBSGTR010000108.1:0-5260 GCF_053607505.1 Rhodococcus sp. NPDC055112 | reverse complement strand
CCAGGCGCTCGTGCACCAGGATCGCGCCGTCACCGACGAACACCCCACTCCAGTCGGGCCCGCGGTGCCGCTGCCTGCGCGACAGTTCCACGGCCTGAACGCGCAGGGCGGCCAAATCGTCGCCGGACTGCAGACCGAAAATGCCGAGGATCGAACACACGGGGCCGAACTCCTTTAATCGTGGCACGAGAGGCCGACCGATGCCTGCCCCCGCTGGGTTGGTCGATGACGCAACACAGCGAGGGCCCACCGAGGCAGGCCCTCGCCATGTGAATCTGTTGAAGGTTACTCGTTGTTACCGTGCCGTTCGTCCCTCATTGCCGGATTCGTGCCAACAGGCGGGATGACGGGCCCTCCGATCGGAGCTATCCGGCGGCGATGTGCTCCTCGAGTAGATCGAGCGTCTCGCCGTGGTCGTCGCCGACTTTGGCCAGCAGGCCGGTGGTCAGGAGCAGCCAGGACAGCAGCTGTGCCCCCGGCTTTCCCTTGAACGCCGGGCGGAACCGAATGGTCTCGGTGACAACGTGACCGCCGTCTCCCGGCTCCATGGTGAGCACCACATCCTGCCGAATGCCCCGTTGCTTGCCGGAGAACTCGAGCACCCTGTTCGGCTCGTGCCGGGTGATCGTCCAGCGGACGACGTCGAAGTCGCATTCCTCGCCGTGCTTGCTGTCCCAGCCGTGCCCGGCGGCCATCTCGAAGTCCGGCCCGAGCACCGTCTCCGTCTTGTGCTCCTCGTACAGCCCCGATTCCGTCGGATGGGTGAAGGCGTGCCAGATGGCGTCCGGATCACCCTCCAGCAGTCGCCAGTTCGTGAACGATGCGTAGCCCATGACTGTCCCCCGATGGTGTGGCCCGGTCCGTACTCACCAACGTGTGCGCGGCGGGCGAAGTTGTTGCCGGACAGAGTAGCTTTCCTGCATGGACGCCGAACGCCTCCGTGTGCTGCGTGAGCTGGCCGACCGGGGCACGGTGTCGGCGACCGCCGCCGCCCTCTCGATGACCCCGTCGGCGGTGTCCCAGCAACTCAAGATCCTCGCCCGCGAGGCGGGGGTCGCGATCCTGGAACCGGACGGCCGTCGCCTGCGGCTCACCGATGCCGGGCACGCGCTGGTCCTGCGCGCCGAGGATGTGCTGGCCGCCCTGGACCGGGCGAGCGCGGAGATGGCCTCCTATCGGGGGTCACCGCGTGGGCGGGTCCGGGTCGCGCTGTTCCCCTCCGGGGCCGCGCTGCTGCTGCCGGGTGTCCTGGCCCGGATCTCCGAGCTCGGGGTCGAGATCGAGGCTCAGGACGTGGACGAGCCGGCATCGGCGGTGCCACAGCTGTTGGCCGATTTCGACGTGGTCCTCACCCACCGCGACGAGCGCGCTCCCTCGCTGATCTCGCCTCGGGTGCGTACGGAGGCGCTGATGCGTGAGCCCATCGACCTGCTCCTCGGCCCGGGGCATCCGCTGGCCGACAGGTCCGAGGTGGGGCTCGACGAGCTGGCGGACGAGAGCTGGATCAGCGTGCGCGGTGGGTTTCCCGTCGACGATGTGTTGCAGTCGGTGGCCGCCGCCACCGGGGTCCAGCCGCGGGTCATCCAGCGCATCAACGACTTCCGGGTGATCGAGGAATTGGTCGCGGCGGGCCACGGGGTCGCTCTGATGCCGCGGTACGCGCTCGCGCACCCGGGGCTGGTGTGCAAGCGCCTCGCCGGTGTCCGCGCGGCCCGAATCTACGAGTTGGCGACCCGGCCCGCCGCGACGGACCGACCCGCGGTGGGGGCGGTGCTCGCCGCCTTCCGGGAGGAAGCGGCGACCGTGAACGGGTGAGGCGCAGACGACGAAACTCCGGGCACCACAGGGGCGCCCGGAGTTTCGTCGGCAATGCGTGAGAAGGCTAGGCGAGCGCCTTGCCCTTGAGAGCCGTGAACTCGGCCTCGGTGATGGCGCCGCTGTCGAGCAGCGCCTTCGCGTCCGCGATCTGGTCCGCCGGGGACTTTCCGCTCGCGACGTTCTTGATGTACGCGTCCTGCTCGTCCTTGAGGTGCTGCGCTGCAGCGATGGACCGCTTGGTCATGCTGTCACCGCGGGCGATGAGGTAGACGAGGGCCGTGATGAACGGCAGGAAGATCAGGAAGAAGACCCACACCGCCTTCCACCAACCCGACAGCTTGTGGTCGCGGAAGAGGTCACCGATGATCGAGAAGAGCAGCATCAGGTACGCCACGAAGGCGAAGGTGATGATGATCAGCCACAGGAAATCCCAAAACGAGTTCACGTCGTTCATCAAAAGCTCCATTCACATAAGGATCTGACTGTTCGTCAAAGGATCCAACATTCCGGGCGATGGTGCCTCATCCGTAGCAGGTGAAACCGGCGACTTCTCATCCGTCGAGGGTGAGGCGGATCGGAGGGACGCGGCGGCAGGCTTGGGGCATGAGCGACTCATCGAATATCGGCGACTCATTGAACATCGGCCCCGTGGAGCTGGTCGTGCTGACCTTTCCCGGGGCGCAAGTGGATCCCGTAACCATCGCGGCGCTCCAGGATGTGGTCGAACGGGGCTACGTCACGCTGCTCGACCTCGTCTACATCGCGAAGGACGCCGACGGCAACATCACTCAGGTGGATGTCGACGAGGATCTCGACGAGGTCGGCCTGGCCATCCTGTCGATCGAGGCGAAGGCGCTGATCAGCGACGAGGACCTCGACGTGGTTCGCGACTCGCTGGAGCCGGGCACCTCGGCCGCGATCATCGTCTACGAGGAGACATGGGCGCGCCAGGTCGCTGCGTCCGTCCGCGGCGCGGGTGGCGAGGTCGCCCTGCACGTTCAGATCCCCCGCGACGCGGTCGTGGCGGCCGTCGAAGCGGCACTGTAGGAAATCCGTACCAGCACAGGAGAGTCACATGGTTTTCAGAGCCGGCCGCATCGGCCGTCCCGGATTGCTCGGCACCGTTGCGCGCACCGCCGTGATCGCGGGCACCGCCCAGGCGACATCCAACGCGATGAACCGTCGGTCCCAGCAGAAGGCCGCGGAGCAGCAGGCATACGCCGATCAGCAGGCGGCACAGCAGCAGGCGGCGTACGCGCAGCAGGCTCAGGCGCCGCAGGCCGCGCCCGCGGGCGACGACCTCATCACCAAGCTGCAGCAGCTCGCCCAGTTGCACCAGTCGGGTGCGCTCTCCGACGAGGAGTTCGCGGCCGCGAAGGCCCAGCTGCTCGGTTAGGCGGCTCCGCCGCCCGTGCGCGTGTCGTACCCGCGACGGGGTACAACACGCGCACAGTTCCACAGCCATGTCACCTAGTTGCGAGGGGTATTCATCGATGACGACACCGGCGGACGCGACCAGCGAGATCGAAAAGGCCAATGCCGCGCTGCAGAATCAGCTCCCGTTCTCCGACGGGTCCGACCTGGCAGACGCCGAGCGCGGATTCATCGCCGCGCTCACGCCTGGCGTGGTCACCGCCGCCGACGGGACCGTGGTGTGGGACAACGACTCCTACGCATTCCTGGAAGATCCCTGCCCTCCGACGGTGAACCCGAGTCTGTGGCGGCAGTCCGGATTGGTGGCAAAGCAGGGCCTGTTCGAGGTGAGCGAGCGGGTCTACCAGATCCGCGGGCTGGACCTGTCCAACATGACGCTGATCGAGGGTGAGACCGGCGTCATCGTGATCGACCCACTCATCTCGGCGGAGACCGCGGCCGCCGGGCTGGCCCTCTATCGCGCACACCGCGGCGATCGCCCGGTCGCCGCGGTGATCTACACGCACTCGCACATCGATCACTTCGGCGGCGTCAAGGGCGTCACGACGGAGGCGGACGTGGCTGCGGGGCACTGCCCGATCCTCGCGCCGGTCGGCTTCGTGGAACACGCCGTCGAGGAGAACGTCTACGCGGGCACCGCGATGGCACGGCGGGCCGCCTACATGTACGGCGCGGCGCTGCCGAGGGGACCCCGTGGCGGGGTCGGCGCCGGGCTGGGCCAGACGACGTCCACCGGCACGCCGACCCTGATCATGCCGACCCTGTACGTCTCCGCGACCGGGCAGGTGGAGACCGTCGACGGGGTCCGCATCGAATTCCAGATGACGCCTGGCACCGAGGCGCCGTCGGAGATGAACTTCTACTTCCCGGATCTCCGGGCGCTGTGCATGGCGGAGAACGCGACGCACACCCTGCACAACCTGCTGACCCTGCGTGGCGCGCTGGTTCGGGATCCGCACGTGTGGTCCAAGTACCTCACGGAGTCGATCAACCGGTACGCCTCGAAGTCCGACGTGCTGTTCGCCTCGCATCACTGGCCGACGTGGGGGACCGAGCGTCTCACCGAGTTCCTGTCGCTGCAGCGGGACCTGTACGGCTATCTGCACGATCAGACCTTGCGGCGGATCAATCAGGGCCACACCGGAATCGAGATCGCCGAGGAGATCGAACTGCCGCCCGCGGTGGCCCAGTCGTGGCACACCCATGGCTACTACGGGTCGGTCAGCCACAACGTCAAGGCGATCTACCAGCGCTACATGGGCTGGTTCGACGGGAATCCGGCGCACCTGTGGGAGCACCCGCCGGTGGAGTCCGCGAAGCGGCACGTCGAGTTCATGGGCGGCTCGGCCGAGGTGCTGCGCAAGGCCAGGGAGTCCTTCGCGCAGGGAGACTTCCGCTGGGTTGCGCAGGCGGTGAACTACGTGATCTTCGCCGAGCCCGGCAACGCGGAGGCGAAGGCACTGCAGGCCGACACCTTCGAACAGCTCGGCTACGGTGCCGAGAACGGCACCTGGCGGAACTTCTATCTCACCGGTGCCTACGAGCTGCGTCACGGGTCGGTGGGCACCCCGACCGTCGCAGCGGCCCCGGACATCGCGGCAGCGTTGTCGGTGGAGCAGGTGTTCGATGCGGTGTCGCTGCGGATCGACGGGCCGCGGGCCTGGTCGGCGCGCATCGTCATCGACTGGCGGGTCACCGACGAGGACGTCGTGCACCGAACGCACCTCCGCAACGGACTGCTGGTGCATTACGACCTCGACGGCGAATCCTCAGGGGCGGATGCCACGTTCACCCTGACCCGCCCGGTGCTCCTTGGCGTGCTGGTCGGCGGCGCGGACATCGCGAAGGCGATCGCAGACGGAACCGTCGTCGCGGAGGGAGACATCGCGAAGCTCGCCGAGTTCGCCGGGTTCCTCGATGCGCCCGACCCCGACTTCGCCATTGTCACCCCGGACTGAGGTGACGCGGCCGACCCCGTGCTGAACGAACTGTGCGCGCGTCGTACCCC
>NZ_JBSGTR010000107.1:0-7563 GCF_053607505.1 Rhodococcus sp. NPDC055112 | reverse complement strand
AGGCCCCACCCTTGCAGGGTGGGGCCTTCCTTCGCTCGACTGAGAGCTAGTCCAGGCGACCGGGAACCGGATAGCTGCGGAGCGCGTCGGTCTCGAGCACCCCCTTGATCGCGGCCTCCTCGATGGAGTCGCGCAGCGCGGTGCAGGTGGGGATCCACTTGCTGTCCACGCCGAGCGCTGCCTGCCGCGCGAACTCGGGGCAGGACGATTCCGCGTCCGCCAGCCACTGGATGCTGGTGTGGGTGGGGCTGTATTTCTCCACCAACACCCGGTTCCCGCAGCTAGTGCAGCTCAGTTCCTGCATGGTCGCCTCGTCTCCTAGTTGACCCCGGCGGCGTGCCGCGCGCCGATGTAGCCGAACACCATTGCGGGACCGATGGTCGCGCCTGCACCGGCGTAGTCGTTGCCCATCACCGCGGCCGAGGTGTTGCCGGTGGCGTACAGACCCGCAATGGGCTCACCGTCGGCGCGAAGCACCTGCGCCTTCTCGTTGTAGACCAGTCCGCCCTTGGTGCCGAGGTCGCCTGCCCTGGTACGCAGCGCGTAGTAAGGCCCCTGATCCAGCACGTCCAGCGTGGGCTGAGCCAGGGTCGGGTCGCCGTAGTAGTTGTCGTAGGCGCTGACGCCCCTGTTGAAGTCCTCGTCCCGGCCTGCCCGGGCGAATCCGTTGTACCGCTTGACGGTGTCGGCGAACGCGGCCACGGGGACGTCGATCTTCTCCGCGAGCTCTTCGACGGTCTCGGCGGTCTGGATGAGACCGCTCTCCAGCCAGGCCTTCGGGAACTTCTGGCCGGGCATGATGCCACCGATCGGGTAGCGACCCTTGGCCTTGTGGTCGAAGACGAACCACGTCGGCTCGTGTCCGCCTGCAAGCTGATCGTGCACAAACGTCACGTACGGCGACGCCTCGTTCGTGAACCGCTTGCCGTGCTGGTCGACGATGATCGAGCGCGGGATCGAGCGCTCCGAGACCAGCACCTGGTTGATGCCATCGGGGCGCAGGAAGGACGGCATCCACCACGCGTCGTCCATGAGATCCAAAGCGGCGCCCAGCTTCTCGCCTGCGAGGATGCCGTCACCGGTGTTCTCCACCGCGGCGGCGCTGAAGTTGTCCTTGCCGCCCTCGCGCAGATAGCGCTTGCGCATCTCCTCGTTGTACTCGAAGCCGCCGCTGGCCAACAGCACACCGCGGCGGGCGCGAATCCGCACCTGCTTGCCGTTGCGCTCGGCGACCACGCCGGTGACGGCACCGGACTCGTCGGTGACCAGGGACTGCAGCGCGGTGTTCAGCCACAGCGGCACACCCGCATCCTTGAGCGCCAGCCGAAGCCGGGCGATGAGCGCCCGGCCGAGGGTGTCCATGTGCCTGCGCAGGACGATGGCCTTGACGGCCCGCAGACCGGTGAGCAGCGCGGTCCACTTGGCCTTCCAGGTCCGCGTCACCATGTTGAGCTGCACGAAGTCCTTCGAGGTGATGAACAGCCCCGGGGGCGTCGCCAGCGCGGCCGGGCGCAGCAGGTCCTCGTCCTCGCCGAGCTCCTTGAGGTTCACCGGGAGCGGCTCGATCGTGCGGCCGTTGGGTCGGCCACCCGGCTGCTCGGGGTGGTAGTCGGAGTAGCCGGTGCACCACTGGAACCGCATGTGCGGGCTCGAGGTCTCCAGGAACTCGAGGGTGCGGGGGCCCTCGTCGATGAACGCGTCGAGGTTCTTCGAGGGCACCCGGTCCCCGACGACGGCGTCGAGGTAGGTGCGCACGTCCGCACGCGAGTCGCCGAGTCCCTCGCGGACGAGCAGCGGGTTGTTGGGGACCCAGATGCCGCCGCCGGACAGTGCGGTCGTGCCGCCGTACACGGCGGCCTTCTCGATGACGAGGGTGTCCAGGCCCCGGTCAGCCGCGGAAAGGGCGCCGGTGAGGCCGCCGCAACCGCTGCCGACCACGACGAAATCGACCTCATGGTCCCAGGATTGTTCGCTTGCAGACATAGTTCTCTCTCTGGTGATACTCAGCCGAAGCTGATGTCGTCCTGCGACCAGAACGCGCGCATGCTGGTGATCCGCGCCTGGTCGTCGAAGGTCATGACGTCGATCGGTTCGATCGTGATGGTCTGCTCGCCGGTGTCGGTGACCACCCGGAACGCGAAGGCGGCCGAGTTGCCCGCGACCCGGATGGAGAGCAGTTCGGTCTTGTTCTGCACCGCGTCCAGCGCGCTGTAGAACTTCTCGATGGCCTCGCGGCCGACCAGCGGCTCGGTGCCAACCGGGTCCTCGAGGGTGGCGTCGTCCGCGTACAGGGCGGCGACGTCGGCCGACGTCCCACTCCCGACCGCGTCGAGGTACTTCGACACCGTCGAACGAATGTCGTCTGCTGAGGCCATGATCTCTCCCGGGCATATGGGTACGGTCTGTACGTGTGACGGTAACCACAACGGCCCGTCCCTGCCCCCCGGCATTCCCGCCCAGCGGGAGGCCTCCGACCAGCGGAACAGAGGTGCCAGAATGTCCGGTACGGTCCCTCGGATATGACCGTCGGCGACATCACCCCCGACACGATCTGGGCGGTGCTGAGCGAGTCCGCGCGACGCCACCCCGACCGCGAGGCCGTCGTAGACGGACGGGAGCGCCTCACCTACCAGCAGCTCGCGGCGGCGGCCTCCCGCGCAGGGATGGCGATGTCCGCCAGCGGGATCCGGCACGGCGACCGCATCGCCCTGTGGGCGCCGAACTCGGCGCGGTGGGCGGTGGTCGCCCTCGGCGCCCATTCCATCGGCGCGGTGGTGGTGCCGATCAACACCAGGGCCCGCGGCGCCGACGCCGCGCACCAGCTGCGCACGACCCGCAGCCGGGTGCTCTTCGTGGACGACGGGTTCCTCGGCACCGGTTACGCCGCGATGCTCCGTGCGGCCGCCGGGGAATCCGGACCCGACCGGCCGGTGCTCGGTCTCCCGGACCTGGAGCGGATCGTCGATTTCCACCGTGAGCCGGACCTGCACATCACGAGCTGGGCGCAGTTCCTCGGGTGTGCGGCGAAGCCACGCAGCGTCGACCTGCGGGCCCACCACCGGGCCGGGCCGCCCGGGCCCGACGACCTCGCCTACATCATGTCGACGTCCGGCTCGACCGGTCCGGCCAAGGGCGTTGTGCTCCGGCACGGACAACTGGTTCGCGTGTACCGGTCCCTGTCCGATCGGCTGGGGATCGGCCACGGCGACCGGATCCTGGGGGTGACCCCGCTGTCGCATTCGTTCGGCCTCAACGCCGGCCTGCTGGCGGCGCTGGCCGCCGGCGGCTGCTACGTCGCCGTGGACGTGTTCGACCCGGTGGCCGCGCTCACCCGGATCACGTCCGAACGGATCACCGTGCTGTCCGGTCCGCCAACGCTGTTCACCGACCTGATCGCCGCGTCGCCTGCGGAACGACACGCGAGGGCACACACCCCGCGACTCGCGGTCACCGGCGCGACGACGGTGGCTGCCCCGCTGCTCGACCGGATCCGCCGGGTGCTGGGCATCCCGCTGATCGTCACCGGCTACGGGCTCACCGAGGCCAGCGGCACCGTGACCGCGAGATACCCCGAACCGCAGACCGTCTCACTCGCCGCGCCCCCGCTGCCCGGGGTGGAACTGCGCGTCGTCGACCCCGAAGGAAATGCCGTCGCGGAGGGCACCGCGGGCGAGGTCCTGGTCCGCGGATACAACGTGATGTCGGGCTATTTCGAGGACGAGGCCGCCACCGCGACGGCACTCGACCGTGACGGATGGCTACACACCGGCGACGTCGGGGTGCTCGAGTCCGGGGAACTGCGGATCATCGACCGGATCGGCGAGATGTTCATCGTCGGCGGCTTCAACGTGTATCCCTCCGAGGTGGAGCAGGTGCTGAGCCGGCACCCGTCGGTCGGCGAGGTCGCGGTCGTCGGGGTGCCCGACGAGCGGCTGGGGGAGCGCGGAATCGCGTACGCGGTCGCCCGGCCGGGCCACGGCGTGACCGGACAACAGCTGGTCGAGCACTGCCGCGGGGCGCTCGCCGGTTACAAGGTGCCCGCTGAGGTGATCCTGCTCAGCGAGATGCCGCGGATCGCCTCGGGGAAGCCGTCCCGGCGGGCCCTGCGGGAGTTGGCCCTACAGCGGCGTGCGGAACACCGCGGAGTCGGGTGACCGCGAGAAGTCATGAGCGACAGGATTGCTCACAGCACGACGCCCCTCGACGATGCTTCGTCGAGGGGCGTCATGCTGCGGGTGCTCTAGTCGGCGAACCCGCCGAACCCGCCCTTGAAGAACAGCAGCGGCCTGCCGTCGGCATCCGCGGTCAGATCGGTGATGCGGGCGAGCACGATGGTGTGGTCGCCCGCGTCGTGCTCGAGCTCGACAGTCGCCTCGATCCTGGCCAGCGCGCCGCCGAGCGCCGGGGCACCGTTGCCCGCCGGGCTCCAGTCGACCTGGGCGAACTTGTCGCCGCCGCTCACCGCGAAGGTCGAGCAGACGTCCTTCTGGTCGTGGGCGAGGATGTTGATGCACAGCGAGCCTGCCTCCCGCAGCAGCGGCCAGCTCGTGGAGGTCTTCGCGGGGCAGAACGAGATGTACGGCGGATCCAGCGACACCGACACCACCGACTGGCAGGCGAACCCGAGGGGTCGGTCGCCGTCGTGGGCGGCGATCACCGCGACCCCGGTACAGAAGTGCCCCATCACCTTTCTCAGTGTGGCGGCGTCGGGAGCCGAGAGAGCGTCCTGCTCGGCGACGACTGTGATCTCTGCGCTCATGTGCGGTTCCTCCTGATGAAACGGGCAACAACCAGGATCGCCACACCCTGTGCGTGGCGCCATCCAGGTTCCCGGTCAGTGGTAGCTTGCCCTGTCCAGGTCATCTGTCCAGTTGTTAGGCTCCCGTAGTGGCACCGACCGAACCGGCCTCCGAGTCCGACCTACCCAACCTGCCCGCGACCAGCTGGGCCGTACTCGGCATGCTCGCGTTCGACGAGGAGCTGTCCGGCTACGAGCTCAAGAAGTGGGCCGACTGGAGCATCAAGTTCTTCTACTGGAGCCCCTCGTTCAGCCAGGTCTACACGGAGCTGAAGAAGCTCGAGAAGCACGGCTTCGTCACCTCCCGGGTGCAGCACGACAACGGGGTTCGCGGTCGCCGGCTCTACAAGATCACCGAGTCGGGCACCGCCGCGGTCGGGCGATGGTCCAACGAGGCGCCGATCGACCCGCCCATCCTCAAACACGGCGTGATGCTTCGCATCTGGCTCGGGCACCTGAACAAGCCGGAGCGGCTCAAGGAGATCCTCCGCGAGCACATCGAGTACGTGTCGAAGATGGAACGGCGCGCCGCGGCCGATGCCTCCGGCGCGGACAAGGAACCGGCCTGGGCGTACTCCCAGATCGTGCTGCGGTGGGCCGAGCGGTACTACGCCGCCGAGCGTGATCTGGCCGAGCAGCTGATCGCCGACATCGACAAGGCCGACGCCGTCATCGCACAGGTCAAGGACGGCGACGACGCCGGCTTCCCGAAGCCGACCCCCGGCGCCTGGCGCCAGGTGGAGGTCGAGACCGAGTCCGAGAATCCCGACCTGGAATGACCCCTAGCGGACCGGGTCGAGGACCTCCCGCAGATCCGCCCAAGCCTGCTTCTGCGCGGTGCGCGCCAGGGCCAGCATGCCCATTGTCATAAACCCGTGGATCGCCCCGTCGTATCGACGATGGTTGACCGGAACGCCCTCGGCGGCAAGGGCATTCGCATAGGCGTCACCCTCCGAGCAGAGCGGGTCGCAGCCCGCGGTGACCACCACGGCCGGAGGCAGGCCTGCCAGCTCCGCGCGCAGGGGAGAGGCATGGGGGTGATCCCGGTCCTCGACCGGGACGTACTGGTCCCAGTACCACTGCATCGCGGCGCGGGTGTTGAAGTGACCGGTCGCGAACTCCCGGTAGGAATCGGTCTCGAAGTCCGCGGCGATCACCGGGTACAGCAGCAGCTGCGCCGCGAGGGCGGGGCCGCCGCGCTCGCGGGCGAGGAGGGCGGTCACCGCGGCCAGGTTGCCACCGGCACTGTCGCCGGCGACCACGATGCGGTCGGTGTCACCACCGAGTTCCGCCGCGTGCTCGGCCACCCACGCCACGACGGCGTAGACGTCCTCGGCGGCGGCGGGCCACCGCGACTCCGGGGCCAGCCGGTAGTCGACCGACACCACGATCGCCCCGACACCGTTGGCCATCGCCCGACAGATCCCGTCGTGGGTGTCCAGATCGCAGAATACGAACCCGCCGCCGTGCGCGAACACGACGACCGGCAAGTCCGCGCCCGAGGTGACCGCGGGCCGGTAGATCCGGACGGGCAGGTCCGAGCCGGGGCCGGGGACCACTCGTTCGGAGACCTCCGCGACCGGCTCCGGCTGATCGGGCCGCACCAGCCTGGCCCGGATCGCGGCGCGCGCCTGCGCGCCGGTCATGGTCTCGACCTTCGGGAAGCCGGCGTTCAGCGCGTCGAGGATCGCTGCCACCTCGCCGTCGACGCTCATGCGTACTGCAGATCCGTCGGCGCCGCCGCGGGGCGGGCGCGGTGGGCCGACGGCCCGCCGAGGATGGGGCGCGGCTGCTGCTGCAGGGTCGGCTGGACCCGGACCGGGCCGCCCTCGATGTTGCGCCAGATCCCCAGCGCGGTCATCCGGACGGGTGCGGCGAGCCGGTGGTCGAGCTTCATCTGCGAGACCGGACCGCAGATCGAGACGGCCGCGACCGCTTCGCCGATGTTCCCGATCGGGGCCGCCACGCAGCCGAACCCGGGCAGCGACTCCTCGCGCTCGTAGGCGATGCCCTGCTCGCGCACCTTGGCCAGCTCGGCGCGGAGCTGAGCCCCCGTGGAGATGGAGTACTTGGTCTTGCGGCTGAGGAGATCGCCGTCGAGAGCCGCGAGCTGGGCCTCGCCCGCGAACCCGAGGATCGCCTTGCCCACCCCGGTGCAGTGCGCGGGGTAGCGGCCGCCGACGCGGGTCGGGATGGCCGCGGCCATCCGGCCGCCGATCTTCTCCAGATACACGACATCGGGCCCGTCGAGGATCGCCAGGTGGACGACGTGGCCGGTCACCCGGTGCAGCTCGTGCAGGAACGGCAGCGCGGCCCGGTGCATCCGATCCTGGTGCACCGCGAGGGAGCCGAGCTCCACCAGGCGCATGCCCAGCTCGTAGTCGCGACCCTGCCTGCGCAGCCAGCGGAGGTGGACGAGCCGCTCGAGCATGCGGTGCGCCGAGGAGCGCGGCAGCCCGGTGCGCCGAACCACCTGGGCGAGCGTCAGCCGGCCCGGTCCGTCGAAGGCATCCAGAACGAGCGAGACGCGATCGAGTACGGCGCTCGGGGTGCTGGCGTCGACCAAAGTTGTCATGGGGTCCTCCGGGAGTGCTTGGCGGCTGGGGCGCCGGGTTGGTGCGACGATCGGCTGGGGGTCCGACCGGGGTGTTTCGATTAGGAATATGACTATTGATAGCACGTGCTTGTGTCGGCTGTCACACACGACCGAGTGGTTCGTTTTCGGTCACGGGACGGCAAAGGGCCCCGGGTCGATTGACTCGACC
>NZ_JBSGTR010000106.1:0-7738 GCF_053607505.1 Rhodococcus sp. NPDC055112 | reverse complement strand
AGGGCCCACACCGAGCAGCACGCCAACCGGGAGCTCGGGCTGATCAACTCGGAGCGGCGGGGGGGGGGCGCCCCCCCCCCGGCCCTGGGTCCCCGGGTGGGGTGGCGGGGGGGGCCCCGGGTGGCCGGGCCGCCGCCACCGGCATGCCGTCCTCGCGCCGCGGTCCGGCGCTCAGCGGCTGGTGAAGCTCCGCGCTTCCTAGCTGTTGGTGAACTCGGGCGCCCGCTTGTCCACGAACGCCGCCATGCCTTCCTTCTGGTCCGCGGTCGCGAACGTCGAGTGGAACACCCTGCGCTCGAAGCGGACACCCTCGGCGAGGGTGGTCTCGAAGGACCTGTTCACGCTCTCCTTGGCCATCATCGCGATGGGCAGCGACATCTCGGCGATGGTCGTCGCCGTCGCCAGCGCCTCGGTGAGCAGGTCCGCCGCGGGCACGATCCGCGAGACCAGGCCCGCACGCTCGGCCTCCTCCGCGTCCATGTTGCGTCCGGTCAGGCACAGGTCCATCGCCTTCGCCTTGCCGACGGCGCGGGTCAACCGTTGCGAACCACCGATTCCCGGGATCACACCGAGCTTGATCTCCGGCTGGCCGAACTTGGCGTTGTCCGCCGCGAGGATGATGTCGCACAGCATGGCCAGCTCACAGCCACCCCCCAGCGCATAGCCGGCAACCGCGGCGATGGTGGGCTTGCGGGCCGAGGCGAGACGATCCCACGCCGCGAACCAGTCGTCGAGGTACATGTCCATGTACGACTTCGGCGCCATCTCCTTGATGTCGGCGCCCGCGGCGAAGGCCCGCTCCGACCCCGTGATGAGGATCGCGCCGATCTCCGGATCGCGCTCGAGGTCGACGACCGCGGCCACGACCTCGCCCATCAGCTGGGCGTTGAGCGCGTTCAGCGCCTTCGGCCGGTTCAGCGTGATGACACCGACCCTGCCCTTGCGCTCGAGCAGGATGGTCTCGAAGTCACTCACGCGTTCTCCTCGTTCGCACGTCGGCGGATGTCGTTGACGATGGCGGAGAAGTCCAGCGTGCCGCCGGTCTCCTCGTGGAACCGCGAGTAGATCTCCGCGGCACGCAGGCCGAGCTCGCCCGGAACGCCGTTGCCGCGCAGGGCGTTCGCGGCAAGGCCGAGATCCTTGTCCATCAGGGCTGCCGCGAAACCCGGCTGGTAGTCGTTGTTCGCCGGGCTGGTCGGCACCGGGCCGGGCACCGGGCAGTAGCTGGTCAGGGCCCAGCACTGGCCCGAGGCGTTGGACGCCACGTCGAACAGCGCCTGATTGCTCAGGCCCAGCTTCTCGCCGAGCACGAACGCCTCGCTGATCGCGATCATGGACACGCCCAGGATCATGTTGTTGCAGATCTTCGCGGCCTGGCCGACCCCGGATGCACCGCAGTGCACGACCTTGGCGCCCATCACCTCGAGCAGCGGCCGCGCCGACTCGAAATCGGCCTCGTCCGCGCCGACCATGAAGGCGAGGGTGCCCGCGGTCGCGCCCGCAACGCCACCGGACACCGGGGCGTCCATGCCGCGGTGCCCGGCCTTGACCGCGAGGTCGTGGGCCTGGCGGGCATCGGCGACGTCGATGGTCGAGCAGTCGATGAACAGCGTGCCGGGGGCCGCGGCCTCGAGCAGTCCGCCCTCGTACAGTCCGAGCACGTGCTTACCGCTGGGCAGCATCGTGATCACGATGTCCGCCCCTGCGGCCGCGTCGGCAGCGGACGTCACGACCGAGATGCCGTCGCGGGTGGCCTGTTCCAGTGCGGCGGGCACCAGGTCGAAGCCGTTGACCTGATATCCGGCCTTGGCCAGGTTCGCGGCCATCGGGCCGCCCATGTGACCGAGACCGATGAAGCCGATCCGGAGGTTGCCTGCGGCGCTCATGACTTTCCTTCCCCAACGCTGCTGAGTTCCTGGGTGTTGCCGAGAGTGATGGAGCTGTGGGTGTTTCCGCCGGGGGCGAGGCCGAGCTCGAGTGCCCCCAGACCGGCGAAGTACCGGTCGACCTGCTCGTCCGTGACCTCCTCCAGGGTGGCAGGCGACCAGGCCGGATTGCGGTCCTTCTCCACCACCTGCGCGCGGATGCCCTCGACGAGGTCGTGGGAATCCAGGCAGGCCGAGGACACCCGGTACTCCTGGTTCAGCACCTCCTCGAGGCTGCCGAGATCCCGGGAGCGGCGCAGCGAGCGCAGCGTCACCTTCGCCGCGGTCGGCGACTTGGCGAGGATCTGCTCGGCGGCGTCCGCTGCCGCCGGTATCCCGCTGTCCCGAAGCCGCGAGACGATCTCCTCGACGGTGTCCGCCGAGTAGGCGTCGCCGATCCACCCCTTCTGCGCCAGCAGCGCGGATTCGGGTGCGGGCTCGGTGAACTCCTCGAGCGCGCGCTCGAGGGTCCCGGCGGCGAGCGCCGCCAGGAAGGCGGGCACACGACCGGACGGGATGAAGTGATCGGCCAGGCCGCAGGCGATGGCGTCGCCCGCGGTCAGCCGTGCGGTCGTCAGCGCGATGTGGGTGCCGAGCTCACCAGGGGCACGCGAGAGCAGGTAGGTGCCGCCGACGTCGAGCACGAATCCGATTCCGGCCTCGGGCATCCCGATCATCGAGCGCTCGGTGACGATCCGGACGCTGCCGTGCGCGGACACCCCGACGCCACCGCCCATCACGATGCCGTCCATGATCGCGACGTACGGCTTCGGGTAGCTCGCGATCGCGGCATTGAGCACGTACTCGTCGCGCCAGAACTCGCGCGAGCCGTCGCCGCCGTCCTGGGCGTCGTGGTAGATCGAGACGATGTCGCCGCCCGCGCAGAGACCGCGCTCCCCCGCGCCGGTGAGCACCACCGCGCGCACCTCGTCGTCGGCGGCCCACTCCGTCAGCGCCGCCGCGAGCTGGTGCACCATCGAATGGTTGAGCGCGTTGATCGCCTTGGGCCGGTTCAGGGTGAGCAGGCCGAGACCGTCGCGCTTGTCGACGATCACCTCCGCCTCGGTCACCTCCGCTGCGGACGCGCTCACGCCGCTGGGTTCGCTGACGCCGTTCGCTTCGCTCACGCCGCTCCCGCCGTTCCGACGACGGAGCGGGCGATGACCACCCGCATGATCTCGTTGGCGCCCTCGAGGATCTGGTGGACCCGCAGATCACGCACGATCTTCTCCAATCCGTACTCGGACAGGTAGCCGTACCCGCCGTGCATCTGTAGTGCCTTGTTGGCCACGTCGAATCCGGTGTCGGTGGCGAATCGCTTTGCCATCGCGCAGAGTTCGACCTTGTCGTTCGCATCCTCGTCGAGCGCCGCCGCGGCCCGCCACAGCAGGGTGCGTGCGGCCTCGAGTTCGGTGCGCATGTCCGCGAGCTGGAACTGCAGCGCCTGCGAGTCGAGCAGCGGCGAGCCGAACGCCTTGCGCTCGGCCAGGTGGTTGACCGCCTTCTGCAGCGCGGCCTGGCCGCCGCCGACCGAGCACGCCGCGATGTTCAGCCTGCCGCCGTTGAGCCCGGACATCGCGATCCGGAATCCGTCGCCCTCCCGACCGAGCAGGTTGGCGGCGGGCACCCGCACCTCGTCGAGGATCACCTGACGGGTGGGCTGTGCGTTCCAGCCCATCTTCTTCTCGTTGGCTCCGAAGGACAGCCCCTCAGCGCCCTTCGGGACGATGAACGCCGAGATGCCCTTGGCGCCTGCGGATCCGGTCCTGGCCATCACCACGTAGACATCGGAGGTGCCCGCGCCGGAGATGAACTGCTTGACCCCGGTCAGCAGGTAGTCGTCGCCGTCCCGCACGGCCTTGGTGCTCAGGGCCGCGGCGTCGGAACCGGCACCCGGCTCGGTCAGGCAGTAGCTGCCGAGGTGCTCCATCGAGGCCAGTGCAGGCACCCACTGGTGCCGCTGCTCGTCGGTGCCGAAGGAGTCGATCATCCAGGTGACCATGTTGTGGATGGACACGTACGCGGCGATGGACGGGCAGCCCTTGGCGAGCTGCTCGAAGATCCGGACGGCGTCGAGCCGGGTGAGCCCCGACCCGCCGACGTCCTCGCTGATGTAGATCCCGCCCATGCCGAGCGAGCCGGCCTTGCGCAGCACGTCCACCGGGAAGTGCTTGGTCTGATCCCATTCGATCGCATTGGGGGCCAAGAACTCCGAGGCGAAGTCCCGAGCGGTGTCGCTGATCGCCCGCTCGTCATCGGTCAGGGTGAACATGGTGTTCCTAGTCCATCGTCGGGATGACGAAGTGATTGGTCGCGTGCTCCTTGGTTCCCGAAGGCCAGCGCTGCGTGACCGTCTTGGTCTTGGTGTAGAACCGGAAGGAGTCCGGGCCGTGCTGGTTGAGGTCGCCGAAACCGGACCGCTTCCAGCCGCCGAAGGTGTGGTACGCGATCGGCACGGGGATCGGGACGTTGACGCCGACCATGCCGACGTTGACGCGAGCGGTGAAGTCACGCGCGGTGTCGCCGTCGCGGGTGAAGATGGAGACACCGTTGCCGTACTCGTGCTCGGTGGGTAGGCGCAGAGCCTCCTCGTAATCGGCGGCGCGAACCACCTGAAGGACGGGTCCGAAGATCTCCTCCTTGTAGATGCGCATGTCCGAGGTGACATTGTCGAAGAGGGTGGCGCCCGCGAAGAACCCGCCTTCGTGGCCCTCGAGGGTGAAGCCGCGGCCGTCGACGACCGGCGTTGCGCCCTCGTCGATTCCGATCTGCACGTAGTTGTTGACGCGGTCGAGGGCGTCCTGACTGACGAGGGGACCGAAGTCGACGCCCTCGTCGTCGCTGCGACCGATCTTCAGCTCGGCGACGCGCTCCTTCAGCTTCGCGACGAGGGCGTCTGCCGTCTCCTCACCGACCGGAACGGCGACCGAGATGGCCATGCAACGCTCACCGGCGCTGCCGTAGCCGGCACCGATCAGGGCGTCGGCGACCTCGTCGAGGTCGGCGTCGGGCATCACGATGGCGTGGTTCTTGGCCCCGCCGAAGCACTGCGCGCGCTTGCCGTTGGCGGCCGCGGTCTCGTAGATGTACTGCGCGATCGGGGTCGAGCCGACGAAGCCGACCGCCTTGACCCGGTCGTCGGTGAGCAGCACGTCGACGACCTCCTTGTCGCCGTTGACCACGTTGAACACGCCCGCGGGCAGACCGGCCTCGACGAACAGCTCGGCGATGCGCAGCGGCACCGAGGGGTCCCGCTCGGACGGCTTGAGAATGAACGCGTTGCCCGCGGCGAGCGCCGGGCCCGCCTTCCAGAGCGGGATCATCGCCGGGAAGTTGAACGGGGTGATGCCCGCGACGACCCCGAGCGGCTGCCGCATCGAGTACACGTCGATGCCGGTGCCTGCGGACTCGGTGTACTCGCCCTTGAGCAGGTGCGGAGCGCCGACGGCAAACTCGATGACCTCGAGGCCACGCTGGATGTCGCCCTTGGCGTCGGGGATGGTCTTGCCGTGCTCGGAGGACAGCAGTCGCGCGAGCGAGTCCATCTCCAGCTGCACGAGCTGGAGGAACTTCATCAGGACGCGGGCCCGCTTCTGCGGGTTGAACGCGGCCCACTCACGCTGAGCGTCAACCGCGTTGGCGATGATCGCCTCGGTCTCGGCCTTGTCGGCGAGCGGCACCCGCGACTGCACCTCACCGGTGTTGGGGTCGTAGACGTCGCCGAACTTGTCGGAGGTGCCGGGGACGCGCTTGCCGCCGACGAAGTGGGTGAGTTCCTGAACCATTTTATTGGACCTGTTCTCGCTAGGGCGAATGCCCGCGCCGACCCCATGGCAACCCACGGGCGCGCGGTGCGGAGTTCCGGATATGTTGCCATCCTATAGTTGGATATCCATGTATGTCTAGGGGTGGCGTCGACCAGGCGAGAATCCCGGCCCCGTCGAACAAGATCATCCGAAACCCGGGGTGCGAACGCCGCCTACGGAGAACAATCACGGTCACAAGGTGCCGGCCGGACCGCCACCGGGCGCGCGCGAATGGGCATGAAACCTGTCAGCTGCACTCTCGCGTCTCAGGATGGAGATCGCCCGATGGAGCCCCAGACCGAATCGACCCGGTGCGCGACCGAATCACCTCACTGCTCGGACGGGTCCGCCGGATTCTCCGCCGCGACGACCCGCCGGACCTTCCTCGGCGCCGCGGGCGCCCTGGTCGCGGCGGGCGTGGCCGGAATCGGCTCGACCGGTCCGCGGGCGATGGCCGCGGAAGGGTCGGGCATCCCGCTCCGACGCCCGAACATCGTGGTCATCATCACCGACCAGGAGCGCCGTCCGATGTTCTGGCCTGCCGGCTGGGCGGACCGGAACCTTCCCAACCGCAAGCGGCTGTCCGACCAGGGGCTCACCTTCACCCGCGGTTTCTGCAACGCCGCGATGTGCTCACCCAGCCGCAGCACCTTCTTCACCGGGCTCTTCCCCGCACAGCACGGCGTCACCGCCACCCTCACCGAGGGCGGCACCGTGTCCCCGACCGAGCCGACGCTGCCGCTCGGTATCCAGAACATGGCCAAGCTGCTGTCCTCGGCCGGCTACAACGTGCACTACCGCGGCAAATGGCACATGAGCAAGGGGGCAGGGGGCGGCGACCCGTCCAGCGCCGACATCGCCGCGTACGGGTTCCAGGGTTGGGTTCCGCCAGAGGGCGGGCAGGACACCAATCCCGACCACTTCGGCGGCGGCTGCGCCGACCTCGACAGCGGCTATGCCGCGCAGGCGGTCGACTTCGTCCGCGGCGTCGATTCGAGCACCCCGTTCGCGCTCATCGTCTCGTTCGTCAACCCGCACGACGTGCTCGCATACCCGCAGACCTGGGACGCGATCAACGGCACCTGCAACAACTACGGCTCCGACGCGCCAGGGGTGTTCGAGCAGGGCATCGAACTGCCGCCGACCTACGGCGAATCGCTCGCGCTGAACTTCAAGCCCACCGCCCAGATCCAGTCGGAGCTGCTGCTCGCGGCCGGCCTCGGCCCGCTGATCGGCCCGAACGCCGCCCGCAACTACGTGAACTTCTACGCCTACATGCACAAGGTGGTCGACGAGCACATCGGGGCGGTGCTCGACGCGCTCGAGTCCCGGCCCGGGATGCGCGAGTCGACGATGGTCATCCGCATGTCCGATCACGGCGAGATGGGCATGTCCCACGGCGGCCTGCGCCAGAAGGTGTTCAACACGTACGAGGAGACACTGCGCGTCCCCATCGTCGTGAGCAATCCCGTCCTGTTCCCTACGCCGGTCCAGTCCGACGCGATGGCGTCCCTCATCGACGTGATGCCCACCCTGGCCACCCTTGCGGGTGTCCCCGACCGCGGGGCCTGGGACTTCCGCGGCACCGATGTCACGCCGGTGATCGCCGACGCGGCCGCCAACCCCGCCGATCCCACCGCGACCGTGCAGGACGAGATCGTGTTCACCTACGACGACCAGAACTGCGCCGTACCCGACGGGCAGTTCCTGGTCACCCAGCCCAACCACATCCGGTGCGTGCGCGACACCCGATGGAAGTACTCCGCCTACTTCGACCCAGCTGGCGTGATCCCGCCGCAGTTCGAGCTCTACGACCTCGAGACGGACTCGCTCGAGATGCACAACTGCGCCAACCCGCTCAATCGGGCCTTCTACGACCCGCGCCAGTCCGCGCTCATGCACGAGCGGCTGTTCGCCGCGATGGCGCGGACCGGCACCACCCCCGCCCGCGGTCTGTAGGCGGCTGCGCCGCCCGTGAGTCCTTCTGGTCCCGTAGCGGGCCGGAAG
>NZ_JBSGTR010000105.1:0-7751 GCF_053607505.1 Rhodococcus sp. NPDC055112 | reverse complement strand
GGCACCACCGGCGTTCGCGTTCCCCAACCGCAGAACCAGACCGAACCCGGACCTCCCGGGATGCGTGCGTGGTTCGCCGCAGGACCGTGCGGCACGGCCGCTCAGTCCACCGGATGCCGATCACCGATACGACCGGCCCGTTTCGAGGCGTAGGGCGCGAGCACCAGCGCGTACACCGCGAGGCAGGCGATCGGCCCGACCAGCGGCAGCCAGGCGATCTCGATGGGCACCAGGAACACAGACACCGCCGCGCAGGCGGTCACGACCGCCACCGCGAGCACCAGTCCCGCCTCGGTGACCGCGGTCCCTGGTGTGTGCGCGGCATGAGCGGCCAGCACGAACACCGTCGCCCCGACTCCCGCGAGGCCCGCCTGCACCGGCGTGGGCTCGCCGAGCGCCAACGCGAGCAGCGCGCCCTGCACAGCACAGACCACGGCCACCCGGCTCCACCGCGCGGCGAGTACCCCCGCGGCGGACAGCCCGGCCGCGATGAGTGCCTGCGCCTGCGCGTGCGGGACGACGGCGGCGCTCATCGACCAGCCTGCCCCGAGGGCCATCACGCTCGATCCGGCGAGCCCGGTCATCTCGGCACCACCGCCCGCCTGCCCCGGCGGCCGATCCCGGCCAGCACGCGGTCGAGGGGCGAATCCCCCTGCCAGCCGACGACATCGATCCCGAGGACGCCGAGATCCCGATACATGTTCCTGCGTTCGAGCCGCCACATCCTCGCGACGGTCGGATCGAGCTCGTCCGCGAACGGCGGACCCGCGAGCACGTCCACCACGGCCACGGTCCGGCCACGCTTGCGGAGGTCGATGAGCGCCAGTGCGAAGTCCGTGTCCAGCAGCGTGGTGAAGGCGACCACGGCGGCGCCCGGCGGCACTGCGGGCCGCGGCACCAGCGTTCCCTCGAGCGCCAGGGTGTGCTCTCCGGCCCCGAGCACGGCCTCGACGACGCGATAGAACTGCCGACGACCGAGATCCGGTGCAAGCCATCGTGATCGGGCGCCGAGCACGACCACCGCGGTGCGGTCGCCACGCCGAAGCGCCGCCTGTGCGAGCTGGCAACCGCCGCGCACCGAACGATCCAGGCTCTCGCCCGCGGGCCCCGGCGCCTGCGGGTGTGCGTCGATCAGCACCACGACATCCGCCGCTCGGTCCGTCCGACGTTCGGTGACGTGCAGGGCACGACGGCGCGCGCTCACCGGCCAGTTCACCGCCCGCAGTTGGTCGCCGGGGACGTAGGCGCGGATGTCCGCGTACTCCACACCGGGCCCGTGTCGTTCGGTGGGATGCGCCCCGAACCGATCGGGAAGGTCCGTCGGCGGGATCCCCGGACGGCTCGGATCCACAAGGGGGAACACATCGACCGTGGCCACCTCCGCCACCGCCACGCCAACCAACAACCCGCCCGCCGCGGTCGCATCGACGGCCACCCGCGGCCGATATCTCCCCCACCGCCCGGCGGTGATCCGCATGCCCGTGCGCGGATCGCCCGAGCCCGCCGATTCCTGGTCTATCTCCATGCCCTCCTGCGGAAGTGCACGGACACCCCATGCCGGTCGCGACCCCGCCTCGCCCACCGCGACCGCCAGCCGCACCGACTCTCCCTCGAACAACCGGGCCGTCGCGGGCTCGCCGCGCACGGTCACCCGATCGACGGGGCGCGGCAACAGTGCGCGCGCCGCGAGCGCCCCGAGCATCGGGGCGGCGAAGGCCAGCAACTCCGGCCTGCCACCTACGAGCGCGATGACCAGCGCGGTGGCCGAGCACGTCGCCAGCGCCGCCGCCGCGGGCGAGGCCCGCCACTCGACGGCGCTCACGTGCTCGCCCTCGGCACCGGCAGCCGGCGCAGGATGTCGGCGACCACCTCCTCCGGGTGGATCCGGCGTACCCACATCTCCGGTCGCAGCGAGATCCGGTGCGCCATCGCGGGCGCGGCCAGCGCCTTGACGTCCTCGGGGATGACGTAGTCCCGACCGCCGAGGAGTGCCCGCGCCCTGGCGAGCTGGACGAGGTCCAGCTCGGCCCGTGGGCTCGCGCCGACCTCCACCTGGGGATGCGAGCGGGTCGCGGCCGCCAGCGACACCACGTACCGGAGCACATCCGGGTGCACCGAGACCTGCTCGACGCTGCCTCGCATGGCGTGCAGTTCCTCGGCCGTCACGACCGCGTGGACGGCGACCGTGTCGGCGCCCCGGTCCAGGCGGCGCTGCAGCATCTCCTGCTCGTCCGTGGCGCCGAGATACCCCACTCGCAGCCGCAACATGAACCTGTCGAGCTGCGCCTCCGGGAGCGGATAGGTGCCCTCGTACTCGATCGGGTTGTCCGTGGCGAGCACGATGAACGGATCCGGCAGCCTGCGGGTCACACCGTCGATGCTCACCTGCCCCTCCGCCATCGACTCCAACAGCGCCGCTTGGGTTTTCGGCGGCGTTCGGTTGATCTCGTCGGCCAGGAGAACATTGGTGAACACCGGTCCGGCGCGGAACTCGAACCGTCCCGACTGCATGTCGTAGATGGTCGAGCCGAGCAGGTCCGCGGGGAGCAGGTCCGGCGTGAACTGGACGCGGGTGAACTCCAGCCCGAGCGCCGCTGCGAAGGACCGTGCGATCAGCGTCTTGCCCAACCCGGGCAGGTCCTCGATCAGCACGTGCCCACCGGCGAGGACCACCAGCAGCACGGTCGTGATCGCGTCCCGCTTGCCGACCACGGCCCGTTCGACCTCGGCGAGAACTGCCCCGGCCCGGGCCGTGGTGGCCTGCGTCGCGGCGGTCACAGCTGCTCCAGTCGGGTCAGGATTCGCTCGAGGGCACCGCGCCCGGGGCCGGGGCCACCCCGATCGCCCGCGCGCGCCCCCGCCGGGTCCACCCACCGCCACAGGTCGGCGCCGAACATCGCGGCCCCGGCCGCGTCGATCTCGGCATGACCCCGGGGAGCACGCGGTCCGCTCACATGCACGAACTCGCGGGCGAGCAATGGCCGCAGGTGCCGGTCCCAGTCCGCGCACGACCCATCCGCCCAGCTCACCAGCGTCTCTGTGCGCAGCCGCCAGCGACGCAACATCTCCTCCTGGGAGTTCGGTGGCGCGGCGACCTCGCGGGTCGCCGGTGCCGAGTCGACGGCCCGGCGCATCGCGAAGATCACGACGGCAGTCGACCCTCCGATCGCGATCAGCGCGGCCGCTGGCGCCCCCGCCCGCAGCGCCATCGCCTCCAGCGCCGCGACGAAGAGGATCCCGATCAGGGCGATGCGGCGCATCGCGCCTCCCTCAGCTCGGCCAGGACCGAGCGCAACAACTCCGCCGCGGTGGCCCGGTGCCGCTCCGTCATCTCGTGCCCGCTGAACCTGGCCTCCTCGAAGAGACCGACCAGCGCGGTGGCGCTCTCCCGGTGCAGCACACCGTGGCGTACCGCACGCGCCAGCACCTCCGACGGGGTGTCGGACGCGAGCGGCGCGGAGTCGGGGGCCGCACCGAGACCGCGTTCCATCGCCAGGTAGCAGGCGATGATGGCCGATCGGGGGTCAGCCCCGACGTTCGCGACCTCGACTAGGCCCAGTTCCGCTGCGCGCCGCAAGGATTCGGCGGCCGCGCGCCGGGCCGTCGGAGCCGCGTCCTCGTCCCGGACACCGGTCGGGTCCGGCACCAGGAGCCGCGCGCGGGCGACGGCCCCGGCCACCAGCAGCGCGGCCAACAGAGGCAACACCAGCAGGACGTCCGGCCAGACCTCGCTGCCCCGCGGCGCCGGGAGCTGTCCGACCGCGGGCAGGTTCGGATCCGTCGTGCCGCCATCGGGGTCGGAGGGGGCTGCCCGGTCCCGGCTCGGCGCGAGGGCGATCGCTGCCACCACGACCAGTCCCGCGAACCCGAACCACGCCGCCCCCTGCCACCACCGGCCGGGCGCCGGGCGATGACCGATCCACGTCGGCGCCGGCCGCACGGGCCTGCGCGACGGCCCCAGTACCAGCACAGCCACGAGGGCGATCGCTGCCACCAGGACCGCGAGGCCCGCGATGACGAGCATCGCGACCAGTGCGGCCCTTCCGTCGGTCCGGGGCGGCGCCGTCGGCTGCTCGACGTCGGGCAAATAGCCGCGGAGCGCAAGAACGCTCACCACGATCAACGCGATAACCGTGGCAGTGCGACCGACCGCCGTGCCCACCACTCCATCGTCGCACGGTGCCCGCGCGAGATCGATGGATGCGCGCGGGCCGATCCGCGATCAGCGCGGGGGGAATACTCCCGCGTGGGCGTCCGCGAGGAGGGTGACGAGTTCCTTGCCCTCGGCCTCATCGAGCACGTCGAAAGCCTGGGAGGCGAGCTCGTCGGTGATCTCCTCGGCGCGCGCCCACCTGGCGCGGACGTCCTCGCCGGGCACGGTGTAGGGCGCGGGCCAGCCGTACAGCGCGGCCTGGTCGGGTCCGCTGGCCAGCGGCGATCCGGCGATCAGGACCGCGTCCCGCGGGCTGACACCCTGACTCTTGACTGCGACGAGGTGGAGCCCGCCGCGCAGCTCGCGCAGGACGTGGGTGAGCTGGAGGACCCGGGCCCGCGAATCCGCGGGCAACGGCACGGCCCGCCAGCCGGCGAACAGCGGCACACCCGCGGGGTCGGCATTGACCGTGACCGCCTCCATCAGTTCGGCGAGACGCTCGGCGCCGTCGAACGTGGCGAGCTTGCGGACACCGAACTGCTGCGCGGCGAGCGCGTAGCCGCGGGCGGCCTCGGCGGCAGGCATCGCCACCGACTCCCAGGCCGCCCGAACGCTGTCGGCGGGGAAGAACCCCGCGGCGGCCGTCACGACGTCGGCGTCGACCTCGCCGAGCACCCCGCACCGGCCGCGCATGTACGGGCCGATGAAGCCGTCAACGCCGGTGGTGCGGCCGAACTCCTTGGCCTCACGGGAGAACATGAATCCTCCACCGATCTGCTGGATCTGGTCCTTGACCGCGTGTGCGACCGTCATCGATTCCACCTCTCGCCGGTTACCGTCCCAGCGAGGCTATGTCACCCGTCATAGTCGGCGATACGCCGGTTCGCCGACGCGGCGACGGCGGCGTCCCCGGGGCGCGACGAATCTGGGCGATATGCCCAATTCCGGTGCGGACACCCGTATCTTTGCGCCGAGACTCTGCCAGCGACGCGTGCACGTCGCGAGACTTCCAGGAACGGGGATCTGCGATGAATTCCGGGCTGTCCACGGTCGCGCTGCCGCTCGCGTTGGCGATCATCATGTTCGGCCTCGGCCTGTCCCTGACAGTCGGGGATTTCGCCCGGGTGGCCAGGCATCCCAAAGCCGTCGCGATCGCGCTGGTCTGCCAGTTGGTCCTGTTGCCCGCGATCGCGTTCGGGCTGGTGCTGCTGTTCGACCTGCCACCACTCCTCGCGGTGGGAATGATGCTGCTGGCCGCCTCCCCCGGCGGGACAACGGCAAACCTGTTCAGCCACCTGTTCCGCGGCGACGTGGCACTGAACGTCACACTCACGGCGGTGAATTCGGTGATCGCGGTGGTGTCGCTGCCGCTGATCACCAACTTCGCCCTCGGACATTTCGCACCGTCGGACGGCACGGGTTCACTCGGCCTGCAGTTCTCAAAGGTGGTGCAGATCTTCGCGATCGTGCTGATCCCGGTGGCCATCGGCGTCGGGGTGCGCCGGGCATGGCCCGCCTTCGCGGACCGGATGGACCGACCCGTTCGGATCGGTTCGGCCGTTGTCCTCGCCCTGGTCATCGTCGGCACGGTGATCGCCGAGCGGGAGAACGTCACCGGGTACCTGGCCGACGTCGGGCTGATCACGTTGCTCTTCTGCATCCTGAGCCTGAGCATCGGTTACGTGCTGCCGCGGAGGCTGGACATCGCCAGCAGGCAGTCGATCGCCAGCTCGATGGAGATCGGCATCCACAACAGCACGCTCGCGATCACGATCGCGATCAGCCTGCTCGACAGCACCCGCATCGCGGTCCCCGCCGCGGTGTACGGCGTGGTCATGTTCCCCGTCGCGGCTGTCTTCGGATGGCTGATCACCCGCGGGCGCGCGGACGAGCAGGGTCCGTCGGCTGCGGCGGGATCGTCGACCGATCGCGATCTCGATCCCGCCGCCGGCTAACTCATCCCAGCAGCGCCAATCTGCTGCGCGTGCGTGCCAGGTCCAGCCCGCCCGCGACGGGCTCGGGGTCCTGCACCCGCCAATCCGCGCCGACCAGCGTCAGTTCGGCGTCCTGGTCGTGGAGGATGTCAACGACATTGCAGAAACGCTGCACCCCATCGGGACTCGCGTCGGCCATCCGTGGCATCCCGCTCAGCACCCAGCGTGGGTATGCCGCCGCCAGGCTCAGGTAGTCCAGCGTCGAGGTCGGCCGCTCGCACAGGTCCGCGAACTCGAACCAGACGAGATCGCCTGCCGCCGAGAGAGCCGTGATGGGCTGGGTGGTCGGGCGGAGCGTGACGCGATCGCCTGCCGCGGGCCACTGCAGGGCAGCCGCGTCGGACAGGTACCGCCCCGCTCCGAATCCCCGCGCTCCGGACCCCGACGCGCGGTAGTCGAGGGCGCCCGCCACCTCGACGACCTCCATCCGCGCCTTGAGCAGCTCGATGGTCGGCACGAACGTCTCGTGGAACAGCGGGTTCGGCATCAGCCCGTCCGGCGGATAGTTCGAGGTGACCACCAGCGTCACCTTCCGCTTTCGCAGCACCCCGAGCAGCCTCGTCAGCAACGCCCCGTCGCCGACGTCGTGGACGTGGAATTCGTCGAAGAACAGGATCTCGCAGCGTCCGAGCAGGCGATCCATCGCGCGGTCGATCCCATCGGTGTGCGCGAGCTCGTGCAGTCGGCGGAAGAACTCGTGGAAATGCACGCGCCGGGTCGCTGCGCCGCGGATGTTCTCGCGGAACACGTCCATCAGCCAGGTCTTGCCCCTGCCGACCGGGCCCCACAGGTAGATGCCCCGACCGGTCCCCGGGTCCATCGCGGCCAGGCGCTCAGCGGCCGCCCGCTGCGCGGGATCGAGCACGAATCCGGCGCCGTGCGCGGCCCGGTCGAACGCGTCTACTCGGATCGATTTCATAGCGTGACTCTACAAATGTAGAGTTTCATGGGTCAACGTGATCGGAGCGACATTCAATGACGGAAACGACGGATCGGCGGGCGCGCATCGCGGACGCCGCGCTCGACATCATCGCCACGGACGGCATCCGGGCACTCACCCATCGCGGCATCGACCGACACCTGGGACTGCCCGCGGGATCGACGTCCTACTACTTCCGGACCAAGCGCGACCTGCTGGTCGCGACGGTCGGGCACCTCACCGACCGGTCACGACGCGCCTTCACCGACTCCCAGCCAGAACCGCCTGCGCCGGACACGGGCGCTGGCGTCGCCGAGATCGCCCACGGGATCGCGGTCTACGTCGACGGGCTGCTCGCCGACCGTGCCCGCGACATCCGCGCACGCTACGCACTCACGCTGGAGATGGTGCACGACAAGCAGATCCAGGCCGCGCTCGCCGTCAGCCTGTTCTCCTGGGAGCGGGCGGTCGGGCTCACCCGCTTGCTCGGCACGGGCGACCCGGAGCAGGACGCGGCGGACCTGATCGCCCTCCTGGAGGGTCTGGTCTTCGACCGAACCATCGGCGCAAGGGCACTCGAGGGCCCCGCGCCGGGTACCGCCGAGAGCATCGCCGCGCTCTCGGCACCGATCGCAAAGGCGCTGACGCGCCCGTGCGCGGTTGACGAGTCCTAGCACTCGTCAAC
>NZ_JBSGTR010000104.1:0-8750 GCF_053607505.1 Rhodococcus sp. NPDC055112 | reverse complement strand
TCAATTCCATCACCGGAGCGAAGGTCGGCAAGATCATCACCCTCACCGCGAAGGTCAACCCCGCAGCAGCGGGCGGCACCATCGAATTCGCGGACGACCTCGGCCTCCTCGGTATCGGAGATGTCGGCGAAGACGGCACCGCCATCGCGGACTGGTCGCCCGAAACCGCAGGCAACATCACCGTCACCGCCACCTTCTCCGGCCGCGACGGCGCCACCGGATCCACCACCAGCCAGCAGGTCACCGTCGCCAAGGCCGACAGCACCACCGTTGCCTCCACGATCGCCCTCGACACCGTCAAGGGAGCCACCGCCGGCGGCAAGGCGATCACGCTGAAGGCGAAGGTCAAGCCCGCAGCAGCGGGCGGCACCGTCACATTCGAGACCGACCACTACCACGAAGTGGTGCCGGTCGGCGCCGACGGCACCGCCACCAAGCAGTGGACCCCACCCAAGACCGCAGGCAAGGTGACCATGAAGGCCACCTTCTCCGGCCGTGATGGCGTCACCGGATCCACCACCACCCAACAGGTCACCGTCACAACGACCGCGCCCACCACCACCACGCCCAAGCCGCCGGCCGACGCCGTCATGGGTGGCGAGGGCTACCGCTCCGGCGAGACCGCCGAAGACCCCTGCTCGTTCGGTTTCAACGGCACCGACGGTGACGGCAACGCCGTGAGCATCACCGCCGGACACTGTGACCAGCACCGCGAAAACGCGGGCCGGGTGAACGCCACGCGAGTGTTCTACGCGAGAAACTACGTCGGCGAATTCGATAAGGCGCTCTACGGTAACGGCCCTGACTACGGGTTGATCAAGATCGATGACACCGTCGCCAAGCGTTTCCAGAACAACTTCGTCAGCACCTACGGCGGGGACCCGGTGCCGATCACCGGCACCGCAGATGCCGTGATCGGGGCGCCGGCGTGCAAGTCCGGCGAAACCACCGGCTGGACCTGCGGCCCCATCACCGCCGCCGACCCCAGGGGTTTCACCGCGAAGGTCTGTGTGATCCCTGGCGACAGCGGTGGAGCCATCGTGTCCGGCACCAAGGCGATCGGCATCACGACCGGCACCAACGCCTGGGAATGTGAGGGCGTCCCCAACAAGGAGCTGTACGGGACCTCGATCAACATGATCCTCGCGGAAAACCCCGGCCTGAAGGTCCGCACCAACTAGGTTGTGTCCCGAAGTGAGTTGATGGGGTGGCACCGCACAGCGGCGCCACCCCATCAACTGTGTTCAGTGAAAGCTGTTGGCTGCGCTGGTAATAGAAGTCCCAGAAGTTTGGTCGGAGATGTGTGGGTCCGCCACCGCAGCCTTAGCTGAGTGAGCCGTTCATCCAGCTGCTCGTTGCAACCCTCAGCGTCACGCGACCGCCGGCCTCGGTGCCGGGGGAGCGAGACTGTGGTGGATGTGTCCGGTGGGGGTGGTGATGCGGACGCGATGCCTGCCGCCCGGGGAAGTCGAGCGTCTCGGCGTTCCATCCGGGTGCCTGCTTGGCGTAGTTGCACGCCTCGCGCAGTCCCTGGCCGTTCTCGAACGTGGTGGGTCCGCCGTCGGCGGCGGGACGGATGTGGTCGATGTGTCGCACGGGTGCATCGCACCAGGGTGTTCGGCAGCCGGGGTCGCGGACCCGGATCAACTCGGCCAGGGAGGCCGGGAACAGGCGGGTGCTGCGGTCCAGGGCGATTACCGCGCCGGTGTCCGGCCGCGTGTACACCCGGCGAAGTTCGGCGACACTGGCCGTCGCGGCGGCGTCGACGAGATCGCGTGCCACGTCTGCGGGGATCGGGCCGTAGCCGCGGACGTGTGCCGCCTCGTCGCCGCCACCGAACAGCGTGCGATCGGACACCGTCAGGTGCACTCGAACCGGCATCGCAGGCGCGGCGGTGTCGGTCGATGCGGTGGCGATGCGGGCGACGAGGGTGTCCGCCATGATCTGCCCCCGGGTCCGCTGGTCGCCCATGGCGGTTGCCGACGCGGCCGCTGCTACGAGGGTGGCGTGGCAGGCGACGCCCTCCGCCATGGGGAGCAGTGCCGTCACGTAGGCCATCGTGTCAGGGGCGGGGCGGATCGATACCCGCCGATCGGCATGCGCCTGCGCCCTTCGCCGGACCCAGATCTGCTTGTCCGCCTCGTATGCCATCTGCCGTGCGGTGGCGACGGCCTCCTTGTCGCTCATGTTCTCGAGCCGTTCGGGATCGGCGGCGAGCCTCCGGTCGATCTCGGCTCGGTCTTGGATTGAGAGGCAGGCGGTTTCACGTGCGATCTGGGTCGCCCGCCACTCGGTGATCCGTCCTCCACGTAGCGCACCGAGGGTGTGTGGGAGTTCAGAGGTAAGCGCGGTGGCCAGGCCGAGGTGGATACCGCCGCGGTGCGGGGACTCGCGGCGGGCAAACGCGATCTGCGAGGCGATGCCCCGATCCCGACGTTCGCGTGCCACTCCCGCATCGGTGGATGTGCGGCGTTGTTGCGTCGCAAACTCGGAGGTGACCTGGGCCTGAAGGCCGGCCGCGGCGCAGGTGAGGCGTTCGAGGGCTCGGAGCAGATCGATGCGCTCGGACTGCTCGTCCGGGCCGTCCGTGTCGGTGAGCAGCCGAACCCACCGTTCCACCACGGCGGCCGTGAGCGCCTCGCCCCCTAGCCCCGGTTCGCTCATGTGTTCGATTATATCGAGCGGTACCGACAAACTCGGGGTAGCGCCCGCTCAGCGTCCAGGCGCGGGTGCCTCGCTCAACGTCCGGCGGGTGACGAACCGTCGCGGCATGCCCGACAGCGGATCGATGAATTCCAGTTCCCGCGCCAGTAGTTGGAGTGGAAGGGAATGATCGTCCGGCGCCTCGGGCAGCAGATCGGGATATCGCCGGTCGCCCAGGATCCCCACTCCGAGCGCCGCCAGATGCACCCGCAACTGGTGCATCCGTCCGGTGTGCGGACGCAGGACCGTGTGCAGCACCGCACGTCCGGAGGCGCTCACGCCGGTCCCTCGTACTTCGACCGCCGTCTCGGCGTTGGGCTCACGGACGTCGTCGACGACGACCCGCAACTCGCCGCGCCGAGCCTCGATGTGGTTGCGGTAGACGAGGGGCACGGCCCGACCGCCGAGCGCCGGTGCGTCCGCGTCCCACCCGGGCGGTCGCGCCGACACCGCCTCGTAGACCTTCGCGACCCGCCGCTTCTCGAACAGCGACTGGTAGGCGCCGCGCGTCGCGGGGCGGGCCGAGAACATCACCAGGCCCGCGGTCCCGCGGTCGAGCCGATGGATCGGTGCCAGGTCCGGGTTGTCGAGGCGGACCCGCAATCGGACGAGTGCCGACTCGCGCAGGTAGCGCCCGCTCGGGGTGGTGGGGAGGAAGTGCGGCTTGTCGATCACGACGAGGTGGTCGTCGATGTGCAGGATCTCCTCGTGGAACGGCACCGTGTCCTCGATCGGCAGGTCGCGGTGGTACCAGACGAACGGGTGCGCGCCCAGCACCGTGCCGCGGCCGACCGGACGGCCGTCGGTGCCCACGATCTCGCCGGCGTCGAATCGCCGGTACAGGTCACCCGCGTCCAGGTGGTCGAACCTCGCGACGACGTACTCGGCGATCGTCGCCCACGGCCCGGACGTCGGGACGCGCAGCCGCGTCGGTCCGACCCCGTTCTTGACGGGTAGCGGTGAGGGCATCGGCACGCGGGTCATCATCCCATCGGGGACTGGGCTCGGGCGCGTCGCGGGCAGCGACGAGCTGGTCGATTGACATTTGAGGCCTGTCAATCGGCCAGATCGAAGTGTTGAAAATTTTGAGACATCTCGGGCCGAGCGCTCTACGCTACCGCCGCGTGAGGTGAACCACACCCCGCGTAGCGCTCATGTTGAATCGGATTTTCGCTGGTAGAGCAAACAGCTCGGACCGGACCGGACAGCTCGCCTGCCGGTGGGCACGCCCTCCCAGCACGAGATCCGCGTACTTCCAGGCCGCATTCGCCGCGTCCGTTGGAGGTCATGGGAGCAACAGCCTGCTGTAGAGGCGTTGTGCCGCGTTCGCGCCCCGAGATGAGGAGAATGAGTTGATCCCTTCGGTTGGAGGCCCCGCTGTGGCGGTGGCCGATCGTGACGATGGCTTTGATGGCGGTGTCCGGTGAGAGCGACGGCCGCACTCGTCCTTACGGTCGGATTGCTCATCGCTCCGGCGGTCCAGCTCGCGCCGGCGGCGGGAGCGGCTCCGGGTGGGTTCGGTAGCTCGGACTCCGGCTCGTCGAGCGGCAGCGTGAAACCCGGTGGCCCCGTCGATCCCGGAGGTCCCGTCGATCCCGGCAATCCCGGCGGTCCCGTGACAGGTAACCTGCGTGGTCCGTTGAGCACCAGTGGTCGCTACATCGTCGACGCAAGCGGAAACCGGGTGAAGCTGAAGTCCGGCAACTGGCACGGAGCCAACGGCACCTGGGAGGGCAAGGGGGACGACGAGGACCCGGCCAACAACAGGTACCAAGAGGTGGGGCACCGCGCACCACTCGGACTGGACCGGGTGCCGATGGAGACGCTCGTCCACGACTTCAAGGCCCTTGGCCTGAACAGTGTCCGGCTGCCGTTCTCCAACCAGATGATCCGTGACACCCGGCCGGTGCAGGGGCTGACCGCCAACCCGGGGCTGAACGGACTGACGCCACTCGAGGTGTACGACAATGCGGTCCATGCGCTGACCGGAGCCGGCCTGGCCGTCATTCTCAACAATCACTCCACGTCCACTCGGTGGTGCTGTGGTCTGGACGGCAACGAGTTCTGGAATTCGGGTCAGAGCACCGAGGCATGGGTGAACGACTGGGTGTTCCTGGCCGAGCGGTACAAGAACGATCCGGGCGTCGTCGGAGCCGACCTGCGCAACGAGGTGCGGCGCGACTCCTTGTATGACCCGAACTGGGGGTGGGGCAACAATACCGACTGGGAAGCCGCCGCCGAACTGGCGGGCAACCGGATCCTGAAGGACGCCAACCCGAATCTGCTCATCATGATCGAGGGCCTCAACTGGCAGGGCATCCCGTTGGACGGCTTTCCGCACGAACGCCCGATCCTGAAGCCGGTGAGGGTGAATTCGGTAACGCTGGTGCGCTCGCACAAGCTGGTCTACGCGGCCCACTTCTACGGCTTCATCGGGCCGAACCACACCGGCGCGTCGGGGATGGGCGAAACCCATGACCCCCGTTTCCGCGACCTGTCGCGCGAGGACCAGTTCAGGGCGATGGACGAACTGGCCGGCTATGTGGCCACGACATCGGACCAGCATTTCACCGCACCGGTGTGGATCAGCGAGTTCGACGGCAGCAAGGGCGACAAAGGCAAGGACAAGGCCTGGTTCGAGAACATGATCGACTACCTGATCGATCGGGACCTGGACTTCGCCTGGTGGCCCATCGTCAGCTTCCGGCATGACGACCAGGACGACTGGTCCCTGCTGCGTTACGACACCGACGGCAGCAGGCACAGCGTCTTCGACTCGGATGACTGGCGCGGTCCGCACGTGCGCCGGCTCCTGTCCGCGGGTGGCATGACGGGACAGACCGACCCGGTTCGCAGTTGGTCCATGCTCTACGGGCCAAACAGTGACGACAACGCCTCCCTGCGCGCTGCCGACGACTGGGACCCCGGTGCCCGCAAGCTGGCCTGCCCGGACGACCAGCGCCTGGTCGGTATCAGTAACAAGGGGCAGCGCGGGCTGTGCACCGACGCGACCCAGGGCGATCTGTGGACGCCCGGCACCGAAGCGACCATGGTCTCCCACGAACAGCCGACCACCGACTGGGCCCCGGGCTATACCAAGTACCAGTGCTCCGACGGGCAGTTCATGATCGGCTACAGCCTGCACGGCGACAACCTGTCGGCGATCCTCTGCGCACAAGGGCTCGTTCCGGTGGGCGCACCCGGCCGCACCCTGTGGGACGACCGCGGGGACGCCCGCCCCGCATCGGGTGAGGGCGGCGACTATGCGAGCGGATACAGCAAGGCGCAATGCGATGCCGACGAGTATGCCGCCGGGATCGCGTTCCGCAGTGGCGGCGGCCGCCCGGATGCCCTCTATTGCCGCTCGCTGAGGTGAGCCGACGGCACCCGTGATCGGGCGTCGCCGAGCCGGGCGATCTTTTTTCGCCCGGTCGGTGTCGTAGGTATCGACGAACGGGCGGTTCCCGGAGCAAACGCCGAGTGCGTTTCCCGGGAACCGCCCGTTCGTCGTGTTGGATGCGGGTCAGGTGCGCACGAACAGGCGCATGAACTCCTCGACCACGGCGGCGTGGCCCCGAGTCATCGATTGACAATCTGTGCTTGTCAATCGGCCAGATTGAAGTGTTAAACATTCTGAGACATCTCGGGCCGGGCGCTCTAGGCTTCCGCGGCGCGAGGTGAACCACACCCCACGCAGCGCTCATGTTGAAGTACGAGATCCGCGTACCTCCAGGCCGCGATCGCCGCGTCCATTGGAGGTCATGGAGGCAACAACCTGCTGTAGAGGCGTTGCGCCGCGTTCGCGCCCCGAGATGAGGAGAATGAGTTGACCCCTTCGGTTGGAGGCCACGCTGTACAGCTGGCCAATCGTGACGACGGCTTCGATGGCGGTGTCCGGTGAGAGCGACGGCCGCATTCCTCCTGACGGTCGGATTGCTCATTGCTCCGGCAGTCCAGCTCGCCCCGGCGGCGGGAGCGGCTCCGGGTGGATTCGGCAGCTCGGACTCCGGCTCGTCGAGCGGCAGCGTGAAACCCGGCGATCCCGGAGGTCCTGTCGATCCCGGCGGTCCCGTCGATCCCGGCAACCCCGGCGGTCCCGTGGCAGGTGACCTGCGTGGCCCGCTGAGCACCAGCGGTCGCTACATCGTCGACGCAAGCGGAAACCGGGTAAAGCTGAAGTCCGGCAACTGGCACGGATCCAACGGCACCTGGAATGGCAGCGGAGACGACGACGACCCGGCCAACAACAACGCCGAGGAGGTGGGGCACCGCGCACCACTCGGACTGGACCGGGTGCCGATGGAGACGATCATCCACGACTTCAAGGCCCTCGGCCTGAACAGCATCCGGCTGCCGTTCTCCAACCAGATGATCCACGACACCCGGCCGGTGAAGGGGCTGACCGCCAACCCGGGGCTGAACGGACTGACGCCGCTCGAGGTGTACGACAATGCGGTCCATGCGCTGACCGGCGCCGGCCTGGCAGTCATTCTCAACAATCACTCCACGTCCTCTCGGTGGTGCTGTGGTCTGGACGGCAACGAGTTCTGGAATTCGGGTCAGAGCACTGAACAATGGGCGAACGACTGGGTGTTCCTGGCCGAGCGGTACAAGAACGATCTGGGCGTCGTCGGCGCCGACCTGCGCAACGAGGTGCGGCGCACCACCTGGAACGACCCGAACTGGGGGCGGGGCGACAATCAAGACTGGGAAGCAGCCGCCGAACTGGCGGGCAACCGGATCCTGAAGGACGCCAACCCGAATCTGCTCATCATGATCGAGGGCCTCAACTGGCAGGGCATTCCGTTGGACGGCTTCCCGCACGAACGCCCGATCTTGAAGCCGGTGAGGGTGAATTCGGCAACGCTGGTGCGCTCGCACAAGCTGGTCTACGCGGCCCACTTCTATGGCTTCATCGGGCCGAACCACACCGGAGCGTCGGGGTTGGGCGAAACCCATAACCCCCGCTTCCGCGACATGTCGCGCGAGGATGTGTTCAGGGCGATGGATGAGCTGGCCGGCTATGTGGCCACGACGCCGGACCAGCATTTCACCGCACCGGTGTGGGTCAGTGAGTTCGGCATCGGCAAGGGTGCCGAAGGCGCGGACAAGGACTGGTTCCCGAACATGGTCGACTACCTGATCGAGCGGGACCTGGACTTCGCCTATTGGCCCATCGTCGGCTTCCAGAAAGACGACAAGGGCAACGACTGGGGCCTGCTGCGCTACGACACCGACGGCAGCAGGCGCAGCGTCTACGACTCGGATGACTGGCGCGGTCCGCACCTGCGCCGGCTCTTGTCCGCGGGCGGCATGACGGGACAGACCGATCCGGTTCGCAGTTGGTCCATGCTCTATGGGGCACACGGTGACGACAACGCCTCCCTGCGCGCCGCCAACGACTGGGATGCTGGTGCCCGCAAGGTGGCCTGCCCGGACGATCAGCGCCTGATCGGTATCGCCAGCGGGGGGGTGCGCGGGCTGTGCACCGACGCGACCGAGGGTGATCTGTGGAGGCCCGGCACCGAGGCGACCGTGTTCGCAAAGGAACTGGTGACCACCGACTGGGCCCAGGGCTTCACCAAGTATCAGTGCGCCGAGGGGCAGTTCATGATGGGCTACAGCCTGCGCAGCGACGCCATGTCGGCGATCCTCTGCGCACCGGGTCGCATTCCGCTGGCCGGCGCCGGTCGCACCCTGTGGGACGACCACCAGGACGCACGCCCCGCGTCGGGTGAGGGCGGCGACTATGGGAGCGGCTACTACAAGGCGCAGTGCGATGCCGACGAGTACGCCGCCGGGATCGCCTTCTCCTACAACGACCGTCGCGGCGGCCACCCGGATGCCCTCTACTGCCGCTCTCTCAGGTGAGCCACCGGCACCCCTGATCGGGGCGTCGCCGAGCCGGGCGATCTTCTTCGCCCGGCCGGTGTCGTAGATATCGACGAACGGGCGGTTCCCGGAGCAAACGCCGAGCGCGTTTCCCGGGAACCGCCCGTTCGTCGTGTCGGATGCGTGCTCAGGCGCGCACGAACAGGCGCATGGAC
>NZ_JBSGTR010000103.1:0-8925 GCF_053607505.1 Rhodococcus sp. NPDC055112 | reverse complement strand
GTGTTGGCGTGGCGCCGGAGCCCGACCTCGGGTCAGCGTGTTCCGGTTGTCAGGAGCCGAAGCCGCCGAGGAGGGAGCCGAGGCTGCCGGTGCTGCCGTCACCGCCACCGTCGCCGGGTGCGACGGTCACGGACGCGTAGCCGGTGGAGGCGTTGACGGTGCCGTTGCCGGAGTAGTCGGCGGTGATCGCGCGTTCTCCCGCGGCGTTGGGCGTCCACTGCAGGGTGGCGGTGCCGTCGGCGCCGACCTGGGCGGTCCCGATCGTGGAGTCGCCGTCCTTGAACGTGACGGTGCCACCGGCGGCCGCGGGGTCGACCTTGGCGGTGAGGGTGGTGGCCTTGCCGACGGTGGCCCCGGTGACCGGGTTGACGGTGGTGGTCGACACCGTGTTCGTACCGACGGTGACCGAGGGGCCCTTGGTGCCGTAGTTGCCGCTGCCGAGTGATCCGCCGTAGTCCATGCCCGTGTTCAGGGCGGTGCCGCGGGCGCAGTCGGTGCCGACCTTGTAGCGGACGCTGAAGGTGGGCGATCGGTGGAAGCCGGGGCGATTCTGGACGACCCAGTCGGTGATGCCCCAGGAGGCGCGGACGTAGCCGGTGCCGTTGCCCTCGTCGACATTGACCTCGGGGTCGAGGACGGGGTACTCGTTCTCACCGATCATCTTGGCCGAGCCGGGGACGTAGGTCAGGCAGGAGGGGTGCCGGTCCTTGACGTTGTAGATGTACTCGTCGACCCAGCTCGTCCGCTCGAACTTGGTTGTGACCGTGATGGTTTCGCCCGCGTTGGGGGTGGTGTTGCTGACGGTGCGGGTGAAGTGGGAGCTGCCGTCGTCCCAGGCGATCGATCCGGGGGCGGCGACGGCGGTGCCTGCACCGAGGAAGGCCAGCGCGCCGAGCGCGAGGGTGGTCGCAGCGCCCGCGGCGACGCCGCGCGCGAGATGTCCTGATGTCATGGGTGATCCTTGGGTCGCTGGTGCGCGGCCGTCGACATCGAGGCCGCAGTGTGGGGGGGGGGCGAGTACGCGGCGCCGCGGCGATCGCGGCGCCGAGCACACCGGGACTAGCTGCCGTTCTGGAGGACTCGGGTGATGGTGTCGCCGAGGACGTCGCTGATCGAGCCGGTGGAGCTGAGTTGGCCCTCGCTGGAGCCGAGTCCGGCGCCGTCCGTGCTGCCGAGGGCGGCCTCGCCCGCGTTCTTCTCGCGGACGGTGAAGCAGGCGTTGAGGTTGTCCCGTCGGATGCCGACGCCGACGGTGCCGCCGACATCGATGCCGCCGCTGGTGATCTGGACGCCGGTCGCGGCGCCGTTCGGGACCTTGTAGGTGAACTCGGCGGTCACCGAGTTGCCCGAATTGACGAACCATCCGGTGCTGTTGACGCTCCAGCCGCCGTCGCCGGTCACCACCGGGCTGACGTCCTCGGTCTGTTGGCCCTGGAGGAAGTGGTAGGAGGTGACCTTCGCCGAGACGGGCTTGCCGAAGCCGGCCGGCGGGTAGTCGCGGATGGCGTTGACGTACGGGTTGCCGATGCCGGTGGTGCCGACCTCGATCTTGTAGGTGACGTTGGTGCCCGCGGCGGCTTCCTTGACGGTGACGCTCTTGTCGTAGGTGTGGGTCACCCACACCGTGCTGGCGTCGTTCTTGGTGGTGTGGCTCGACTGGTTGCAGGTCGGGGCGGCGTTCGCGACACCCGCGCCTGCCATCAGCAGGCCGGCGGGAAGGGCGGTGGCGGCCGCGAGGGCGGCAACGCGGCGGACGGTGTTCGAAGACATGTTCTCCCTAGTTCTCGCTGATGCGGTCATGACTGGGTGGTGGCCGCGGACTCTGCCGGACACAGGGCTTGTCCTGGCGTCGCAGTCACCTGGGCTCACGCCGGGAATTGCGCACCGTCAGCTCAGCGATTTCATGAAGGTCGCGATCGAGATGGCGCTCCCGATTGCACCGAGGGCCGTGAGGATTGTTCCCATTGACTTCTCCTTGAAAATGAATTTCCGAATTGACGCGGTCGCAACCAGGGTGCAGTTGCGACCGTGACAATTTCTACCATGTCGATCATTGTTCGCGCGGTGGAACGTCGAACGAATCAGACGAGATTTGACGCACTTGGTCGAGAGCTCATCGGGGGCTCGCAAAGCTGAAGTGCGGGGCGCTGTCTTGGTGTGGAGATGTCGCCGTCAGCACTCCCTGCACCTTGCGTTTGTCCAGTTCAGGACCGTTTGCTCGTCCTCGACCTCGGTGCGGTGTCTTTCAGCTTGGCGGCCGGAGATCCAGGCTGGGTTGATTCCCGGCATCGGCAGCTCCGCTCGTCGGATAAGGCGGCCTAGGAATTGTTTTCGCGGCCGGTTCCGGAATTCATCAAGTGTTATCGAGACCGTTGATTTGGCGGATCGGCCGTTTCTGCGAAGGGAGATTGCGGACGGCGTCTTCTCATGAGAGTGAGAAATCTGACCGTGTCGTATAGCGGTTTCTGTGCAGCGGGTTTCAGTGCTGGGTCACGCGATAGGCCCCCGTGGTGTTCCCGGTCAGCCGCCACCCACCGTCGACCTGTGTCAGGTCGAGATCGGCGACTCCCGCGGCGTCCAGGCCGGGCCGTTCGGTGCCCGGGTACCAGGCCTCGAGGCGGCCGGTGCCTGCGCCGGTGAACCCGTTCGAGGTCACCTCCGCGAGTTTCCCTGGGGCGGCCCGCGGGTAGGTGCGCGAGAGTGGGCGGGCGAATCCGTCGACCAGTCCGAGTTGCGTGCCCGAGGGGCAGTCGATCTTGTTCAGGTTGCCCTGAGGCTTGTGGGTGTTGCCGTCGCGGACGGCGTGCGGGTCACCGCAGGCCTGGGTCCACGACCACCAGGCCCCGCCGATCCGATGTTCGTTCATCGCATCGACGAATCGGTCGACCTGGTCGGCGTCTGCGCTCGGGTCGCCGAACCAGCCCCACTCGCCGGTCCACAGTGGGGCCCCGTAGCGCGCGGCACCGTCGAGCGCCAGCCGGAAGCCGTCCTCGATCGAGGGGATGTCGCTGCTGACGTTGATCGAGCCGCTGTAGAGATGGGGCGCGAACACCACGAGCGGATCGTCGAGGTGCCGCGGAGGCGGCAGCGCGTCGACACCCAGTGCGGACCAGATCGCGCTCGGTTCGAAGAACACCAGGTGCGGGAAGCCGCCCTGCTCGGCCTGCCGGATCGCGGTGATCGCGCGCTGGTAGTACCGGCCGATCTGGTCGGCGGCGGTGATGGGATCCCGCAGCCCGGGATTGGGCTCGTTGAGCAGGTCGTAGCCGACGACCGCCGGTTCATCCTTGAATTCGCCTGCCAGCCGCGCCCAGGTGTCGACGAGGTGGCCCTGGATGCCCTGGGTGTCGTCGTAGAAGTTCTGGAACGAGCGGGCGACGGCGGGGGAGGTCTCGCGGATCCCGCCGAGGGTGCAGGTGCTCCAGCCGTCGGTGAGGGTGGCCCAGGCCGGGGCGCCGTCCCATCCGACACTGGGCTTGAGCGGCGACGGGCAGGCCACGCCTTGGGGCGTGCCCACCGCCTTGCCCCAGGCGTCCTGGTGCATGTCGAGCACGGTGTAGATGCCGTGGTCCTCGGCATCGCGCACGGCCTCGCGGATCCGGGCCACATAGGCCTCGTCGAACGCGCCCGGGGTGGGTTCGAGGGCGGACCACGCCACGGTCAGCCGCGCGACGTTGAAGCCGAGTGACGCCATGCGAGTGAAGTCGGCGCGTTCGAGCGGCGCGGTGGCGGGGAGCGAGGGGTCGTTCTTGGCGTAGTCGTTGAGCTGGTTGACGTTCGCCCCGCGCAGCAGCACGGTCCGCCCGGTCGCGTCGGTGATGGTGCCGTCGGTCACCGTCACCCGGGGGAGCGTCCAGTCGCTCGCGGGCGTGGCGGCGGCCGGAGCGGGCATCTGCAGCGCGGCAGTGGCGGCGAAGAGCACGGGCGCCGCCAGGATGCGCAGGAGAGCGCGACCGCGTGACCAGCTCATCCTTCACCTTCCATCGTGCGATATTTGCACGTCCAAGGAATCCTAGGTGCGAGGTGCGCCGGGCAGAAACAACCAGTTTCGGTGAATCGACAAGCTGTGCTTGTCAGTACGGGATGAGCGTCGGCATCGTGCGGTCGTCGAAGTCCGGCTCGCTCAGTCTCGCGACGAGGTCCGGGCGGGCATCGCGTACTTGGCGGGCGGTGTCGATGAACGAGCGGACCAACGCCGAGTCGGTGTCACGGTGACGGGCCACCGTGACCTCGTTGGGGGCGGCGTCGGCGATCGGCACCGTCGTCACCCCGGGATAGGGCACCCACCGGGCGGAGGCGGTCGTCACGACGATTCCGACACCGGCCGCGACCTTCTGATATTCCTCCAGCAACGTGGTCGAGCGGGAGACCACCGGCGCGGGCGTCCCATCTCGATGCTCATCGAGTTCCCAGTAAGCGTTCCACGCCGGATCGGTACAGGCCGCACCGAGCAGGGGGTCGCAGAGGAGCTCGCTCGCGCGAACCGCGGAGCGATCGGCGAGTGCGTGGCCTGTCGGGAGTGCCACCATGAGGGGCTCGCTGAACAGGTGGACGAAATCGATGCCGTCCGTGGAGATCGGGCTCCGCACGAACGCCACGTCCACCGACCGGTCGTTCAGTCCGGCCGAGGGGTCGTCGTAGTTGAACTGACGCATCTCGATCGTCACCCCTGGGTGCCGATCGCGGAACGCGGAGAGGATCGGCTCGGTCAGGATCAGCGCCGCGCCCTCGCCGAACCCCAGCACCAGGCGCTCGTTCTCGCGGCGCTGCAGCGAGCGCGCGCGCTCGGCCGCGGCATCCATCGCCGTCAGCGTCGCGGACGCGTCCTCGAGGAACGCGGCGCCGGCCGAGGTCAGGGTCACGCTGCGCGTGGTGCGGGTCAGTAGCACCACGCCCAGGCTCTGTTCCAGCTGTTTGATCTGCGCGCTCAGTGCCTGCTGTGCGATGTGCAGCTTCTCTGCGGCGCGGGTGAAGCTCAACTCCTCGGCCACGGCGACGAAGTAGCGAAGTTGGCGGGTTTGTAGCTCCATGGCGCAAGAGTGTAGGTCGGCCGGGCGGGGCGCACTTGCGAACAGTCAGAGCAGGCCTTCGGTGTCCTCCATCGCGGCGAACGGCCGACCCGACCTGCCCTCGATCATGTGGCTGCCCCAGAGATCGATCGAGGACACCGTCGCGATGCCGGAACCCTCGGGGGTCTCGATCTGCAGCTCCGCGCCGGGTCCGACCGTCACGCAGTCGGGCATCGACTCCGCGAGCCTGCGGACCCGGCCCTGCCAGAGGTAGCGGCCGCTGATCGGCTCGAAATGGCCGACCAGCTGGACGTCGAGCGCGAGGGTGGGGTGCGTGCCGACGGTGACCAGTGCCCTGCCGGAGTAACCGTCGGGTTCGTCGTGGTCCTCGCCGGTGCCGGCGTCGAAGTCGCTCACCCCGCCAGGTTACCTGTTACTTCAGGTAACACAAGACCGTGTCAGAGTCCCTCGGCGGCGTCCCCGCGGAGCAGCGGGTGCGGATTGGCGTTGAACCGTGCGGGCGAGCCGGCGACCTCCGCGATCCCGGTGATCCCGCCCCACGTCATCATCGTCAGGTAGTCGATCAGGTTCTCCGCGGTCATCGACTTGTTGGAGATCCACCAGTGGGTGGCGAGCTGCACGGCGCCGACGATCCCGTAGGCCCACGGCAGCGACCCGCCGGAATCCATCTCCATCAGGCGCAACCGTTCGCCGAGGACGGCGGAGAGCAACTCGGCGATCATCCGCTCCGATTCGGCGACGACGTCGCGGTTGCCGCCCGCGCTGTTCGCCATCACGTAGAGGTACACCTCGGGGTCGGCGGCGACGGTCTCGACGTACGCGGTGATCGCCATCCGCGCCAGCTCGTACTCGTCCATGTCGCTGCCGATCGCGGCGTACATCCGCGGCGCGAGCACCGTCTCGACGTAGCGCATCATGGTGGCGCTGGTCAGGTCGTTCTTGTCGTTGAAGTACCGGTACAGGACGGTCTTGGAGACGCCGATCTCGGACGCGATCTCGTCCATGCCGATGTCGCGTCCGCGCACCCGGATGGCCGCGATGGTGCCGTCGACCAGCTCCTCACGGCGCGCGATCTTGTGTTCGCGCCACCGCCGCTTGCGGCCGTCCGGCTTCTCGGGCTTGGACTCCGTCTCGGTCTGATCGGGGTCCTGTGCTGTTGGCACTGAGTTCTTGGGCACTGGGTTCGCCACATCCGTTCGGTTGATCTCCTGCACAGTTTAGGCGGGGGTTCGAGCAGGAGCCCACGATTGACCCGGCGTGGCCCGGAGATTCGGCACAATGGGACTGGTGCAGTTGCTCACCGTCGATGACGCCGCCAAGAAGCGGGACCTCCGCCGGATGAAGGCCCTCGCCACGGGGTTCCTCGTCCTGGCAACCGTGGTGTACCTGGTGTCCCGCTGGCAGGAGACCAAGGGTGCCCCGGAATGGGTCGGCTATGTCCGGGCTGCGTCCGAGGCGGGCATGGTCGGCGCGCTGGCCGACTGGTTCGCCGTGACGGCGCTGTTCCGGCATCCGCTCGGGCTGCCGATCCCGCACACCGCGATCATCAAGAAGAAGAAGGACCAGCTCGGCTCGAACCTGAGCAGCTTCGTCGGGGAGAACTTCCTCGCGCCCGACGTCGTGTCGCAGAAGGTGGAGGCCGCTCAGGTCCCGCTGCGGGTCGGCACCTGGCTGGCCGAGCCTGCGCACGCGACCCGGGTGGCCGCGGAGACGGCGACGGTCCTGCGCGGGTTCGTCTCGGTGCTCCGTGACGAGGACGTCCAGCAGATCATCGACAGCACGATCGTCCGCAGGCTCGCCGAGCCGGCCTGGGGCCCCCCGATCGGCAAGGTGCTCGCGGAGCTGATCAAGGAGAATCGTCAGCTGCCGCTGCTCGACCTGCTCGCGGAGCGGGCCCACCAGTGGGCGCTTGGCAGCCAGGACACGATCGACCGGATCATCGATCGGGACAGTCCGGCCTGGTCGCCGAAGTTCGTCGACGCGCTGCTCGGCGAGAAGATCTACAAGGAGCTCGTGGAGTTCACCTGGAAGGTGCGCTCGAACCCGGAGCACGAGGTTCGCCTCGCCGCCAACCGCTTCCTCGTCGACTTCGCGAACGACCTGCAGAACGACCCCGCGACCATGGCCAAGGCCGAGAAGGTCAAGGCGGAGATCATGGGCCGCAAGGAGGTCACCGGTGCCGCCGAGGCGGCGTGGACGGTGGCCAAGCGGATGATCCTCGAGTCCGTCGACGACCCGAACAGCACGCTGCGGGCCAAGACCCGCGACACCGTGATCCGGCTGGGGGAGCGGCTGCGCGACGATGCCGAACTGCGCACCAAGGTCGACGGCTGGCTCGACAGCGGGGTGCGGTACATCGCCGCGAACTACACGGAGGAGATCACCGGCGTCATCACCGAGACGGTGGCGCGCTGGGATGCCGAGGAGGCCAGCCGCAAGATCGAGCTGCAGGTCGGGCGGGATCTGCAGTTCATCCGGATCAACGGCACCGTGGTCGGTGCGCTCGCCGGGCTGACCATCCACACCGTCTCGCAACTGTTGTTCACGTGACCGCAGCCCACTGCTAACAAGGGTGCTTGCAATAGTTAGCACGCTCCCGTACCGTGGGATTCACCCACCAGGTAGGGAGTGTGATGTCCGACGAAACGCCCACTGGCGACAGCGCCGGTGACGTGGCCGCGCGGGTGGTCAGCTCCGCGGCACAGGACATTGGCAGCTTCATCAAGTCGCAGCGGGAGGCGGCGCAGGTGTCGTTGCGGCAGCTCTCGCAGCTCGCCGGCGTCAGCAACCCCTACCTGAGCCAGATCGAGCGTGGGTTGCGCAAGCCCTCGGCAGAGGTGCTCGGGCAGATCGCGAAGGGACTCCGCGTGTCCGCGGAGGTGCTGTACATGCGGGCTGGATTTCTCGAAGATCGCCCAGCCAGTCCGGTGCGGGACGCCCTGCTCTCCGATACCTCCGTCACGGAGCGGCAGAAGCAGGTCCTCCTCGAAATCTACGAATCGTTCCGGCGCGAGAACAATCCGCGTCTCGACCCCCAGCCCGAAAAGGAGAACCAGGAATGACTGAACTCAAAGGTCTCGACAGCGTGAAGACCCCGTTGTACGCCGCAGTCGGTGCGGGCGACGTGGTCGTCCAGGCCGTCGCCGACGTCGTCGCACAGGTGCGTTCGCGCGCCACCGCCAACGGCGAGGAGGCCCTCACGGTCGACGCCGCCCGCGAGCGCTTCGAGAAGCTGACCGGCGACCTCACCGAGGGCGTCGAGAGCCTCCGCGAGCGGCTCGCAGGCCTGCCGTCCGAGCTGCCCGAGGAGCTCGCCGAGCTGCGCGAGAAGTTCACCGCCGAGGAGCTGCGCAAGGTCGCCGAGGCGTACCTGAAGGTCGCGTCCGACATCTACACCTCGCTCGCCGAGCGGGGCGAGGAGACCGTCGAGCGGCTGCGCAAGCAGCCCGCCGTCGAAGAGGGCATCGAGCGCGCCGAGTCGGTGCTCGGCGATGCCGCCACCCTCACCGAGGAGGCCCTCGGCACCGTCGCCCGTCAGACCCGGGCCGTCGGCGAGCAGGCAGCCAAGCTGGCCGGTCGCGCCGCGGAGCGCATCAGCGACGTCGCCGACGAGGTCAGCGACGCCGTGACCGAGGCGGGCGAGAGCGTCGCCAGCCGCTTCGTCGGCGCGGGCGAGAAGGCCGAGTCCACCACCAAGACGGCCGCGGCCAAGGTCGACACGGCCGCCACCAAGCCGCCCGTGAAGAAGGCCCCGGCCAAGAAGGCTCCGGCCAAGCCCGCGGCCCCGAAGCCCGCCGCGACCGCGGCCAAGGCTCCGGCCAAGAAGGCCCCGGCCAAGAAGGCCACCAGCTGACCTACGCACAGCTGAATCGAGTTCGGCCCCCGCACATCACGG
>NZ_JBSGTR010000102.1:0-9532 GCF_053607505.1 Rhodococcus sp. NPDC055112 | reverse complement strand
GAACCCAATGGGTTCGGGGCCTTCGCCTGGTTCTGACCGGGGTCAGTGGCCGCCGTCCGTCGACGGCTTCTCGCCGTCGCCGTCGGCGTAGGCGCCGTGACCGTGAGCCTTGTCCTGGTAATCCTTGAGGATCGCCAGCTGGTCGTGCTCGTTCTTGTGCTCGGCCGCGAGCAGTGCCGCGGCCTCGTCGGCCGGATCCGCGACGAGCAGGGATCCGGAGCCGGGCTTGCCCGCCGAACCGAGCTTGTTCATCTTCTTCGGGATCGCGGCGCCCTGGTACTCCAGCGGGATCGGGTGGCCGTGGTCGTCCACGGGTCCGAGCGGCTGGTGGACCTCGACGTACTCACCGTGCGGCAGGCGCTTGATCACGCCCGTCTCGATGCCGTGCTCCAGCACCTGGCGGTCGCTGCGCTGGAGGCCGAGGCAGAACCGGTAGGTGACGAAGTAGGCGATCGGCGGCAGCACCACGATGCCGATGCGGCCCATCCACGTCGTCGCGTTGATGGAGATGTCGAACTTGTACGCGATGATGTCGTTGATGCACATGATCGTCAGGATGGCGTAGAACGTCAGGGCCATCGCGCCGAGCGAGGTGCGCACCGGAACGTCACGCGGACGCTGCAGCAGGTTGTGGTGAGCGTCGTCCTTGGTGAACCGCTTCTCGATCCACGGGTAGGCGATCAGCACCGTGAACACCAGGCCCATGATGATCGCGACCGCGAACACCGCCGGGATCGTGTAGGTGCCCCACAGGTAGATCTCCCACGCCGGCCACAGACGCGCCATGCCGTCGGTCCACATCATGTAGATGTCGGGCTGGACGCCCGCGGACACCTGGGACGGGTTGTACGGGCCGAGGTTCCAGATCGGGTTGATCTGCAGCAGGCCACCCATCAGGGCGAGGATGCCGAAGGTGAAGGCGAAGAACGCCCCGCCCTTGGCCGCGAAGACGGGGAGGATGCGGACGCCGACGACGTTCTGCTCCGTGCGGCCGGGGCCGGGGAACTGCGTGTGCTTCTGGTACCAGACCAGCGCCAGGTGCGCGCCGATCAGGGCCAGGATGATGCCGGGCAGCAGCAGCACGTGTGCCACGTACAGGCGCGGGATGATCAGCTGGCCGGGGAAGTCGCCGTCGAAGACCAGCCACTGCATCCAGGTACCGATCACCGGGATGCTCAGCGTGATGCCGGACAGCGCGGCGCGGAGGCCGGTGCCGGACAGCAGGTCGTCGGGGAGCGAGTAGCCGAAGAAGCCCTCGAACATCGCCAGGATCAGCAGCAGGCAGCCGATGACCCAGTTCGCCTCACGCGGGCGCCGGAACGCGCCGGTGAAGAAGATGCGCAGCAGGTGCACGATGATCGACGCGGCGAACATCAGTGCGGCCCAGTGGTGGATCTGCCGGACGAACAGGCCGCCGCGCACCTCGAACGAGATGTCGAGTGTCGTGGCGTACGCCCGGGACATCTCGACGCCGCGCAGCGGCTGGTAGGCGCCGTCGTAGACGACCTCCGCCATCGACGGGTCGAAGAACAGCGTCAGGTAGACACCCGAGATCAGCAGGATTACGAAGGCGTAGAGCGCGATCTCGCCGAGCATGAAGGACCAGTGCGTCGGGAAGACCTTGTTGATCTGCCGACGCATGCCCGCCGCGAGGTGATACCGCGAGTCCATGCTCTCGCCCGCCTTCGCGGCGTGTGCCGCGATCTTGGACTGGCCAACTGTGGTGGTTGTCATGACGGACGCTCCCAAAATCCGGGGCCAAGAGCCTCGACGAAGTCACCGTTGGCGACCAGGAAACCCTCTTCGTTCACTGTGATCGGCAGCTGAGGCAGTGCGCGGGCGGCGGGACCGAAGATCGGCTTGCCGTACTGCAGAGCATCGAACTGCGACTGGTGGCACGGGCACAGGATCCGGTTGGTCTGCTGCTCGTAGAGCGACGTCGGGCAGCCGAGGTGCGTGCACAGCTTGGAGTACGCGAAGTAGTCGCCGAAGTTGAAGCTCTCCTGGCCCTTGCGCTTGACGGCCTTGTTGGCATCCTCGGTCCGCAGGCGGATGAGCATGACCGGGTTGTCGGCACGCTTGAGGGCGTGCGCAAGGGCGCGCTCGCTGCCGCGCTCGGACTCACGGAACGGGAAGACCGTCTCCATGGCGCCCGCGTCGAGGTCCTCAGGGCGGACCAGGACGATGTCATCGGTACGGCCGGTGTAGCGACGCAGGTAGATGGTCTCGCCGGGGAACGTCGGGGTCCAGCCCGAGGTCCACAGGTCGGACTTGTCGCCCTTCGCCCACGGGTTCTTGATCAGTCCGCCGAGGGGCATGATCGCCATGATGCCGACGGCGCCTGCACCGAAGCCGAGGCTGCGGGTGATCAGCTTGCGACGGCCGATGGTCGAGGTGTCGAGCGTGTCGCTCAGCTCCGCGACGATCGTCTTGCGGTCCTGCTCCAGCGAGCCGCCGTCGTGGCGGTCCTGGATGGAGACCTCTTCGGGGATGAACTTCTTGGTGAACTGCACCGCGCCGACGCCGACACCGAGGATCGCGAGACCCATGGTCAGGCCGATCAGCGGCGTGTACAGGTTGTATGCGTTGTAGCCCTCCTCGCCCATGCCCTTGTACTCCCAGGGCCAGAAGAGGTAGATCGCGATGAACGCGAGGGCAGAGATGCCTGCGATCGTGAACCAGATGGCCACGCTCCGCTCGGCACGCTTCTCCGCCTTGGTGCCCTCGACGGGCCACCGCTCGCGGCGGAATGCGATGTCGACGCCATCGAGGTTGGTACCGAGTTCGACGAGTTCGTCGCGACTCATCGCGGCGAGCTCTTCCTCGGTGTGCTTCTTTGGCGTGTCGCCGTGACCGGCGTCGCTCATGACTTTGCTCCGATCCAGAGTGCTGCGCCTACAACCGCAACGATTCCGATGACCCACATGGCCATGCCCTCGGGGCCGGTGCCGAACCCGCCGAGGCCGTAGCCGCCGGGGTTCTTGGACTCGGTCGCGGACTTGACGTAGGCGATGATGTCCCGCTTCTCGTCCGGGCTCAGCTGCCGGTCGGAGAACTTGGGCATGTTCTGCGGACCGGTGGCCATCGCCTGCCAGATCTGCTGCTCGCTCGCCGGCTCCAGCGGCGGGGCGAACTTGCCGGAGGACAATGCGCCGCCCTTGCCGGTGAAGTTGTGGCACGACGCGCAGTTGAGGCGGAACAGCTCGCTGCCGCGGGCCACATCGTCGCCGCGCAGCGACGACTGGGCGATCTCGCCGTTCGCGTCCCGGACCACGGTCGGACCGCCGCCGTTGGCCTGGATGTAGGCACCGAGGGCGTCGGTCTGCTTGGTGTCGAACTTCGTGGGCTTACGAACGACCTGGGCCTCGTTGCGCACCGCAGGCATGCGGCCGGAGGACACCTGGAAGTAGACGGCGGCCTCGCCGACGCCGATGAGGCTCGGGCCACGGTCCTGGACACCCTGCAGGTTCGCGCCGTGGCAGGTGATGCAGGACGTGTCGTAGAGCTGCTTACCCTCGCGGATCAGCGCTGCCGAATCATCGGATGCGGTGGCCACCTGCGGAGTCGGCGTCAGCGCCGCGGCGAGGAAACCGGCACCGACAAGGCCCATCATCAGGACCATGGCGCCGGTGACACGTCGCCGGAACTTTCGCTGCCGACGGGCTTTCGTGGCAGACGCGCTACCGGCGGCTGCTGAAGGGGGGGATGAACTCATCTGTATCCCTTTGGTCTCGCGGGACGGACTGAACGGGCTTGGGCTGTGAACTGCGTTCAGCTTCTTAACGGATGAAATAGATGGTGGCGAACAGGCCGATCCACACGATGTCGACGAAGTGCCAGTAGTACGAGACAACGATCGCAGCCGTTGCCTGTGCCGGGGTGAACTTGCTGACCTTGGTACGCGCGATCAGGAAGACGAAGGCGACCAGACCACCGATCACGTGCAGACCGTGGAAGCCGGTCGTCATGTAGAAGACCGAGCCGTAGGAGCTGCTGGCGAGCGTGGTGCCCTCGTGAACCAGGTGGTAGTACTCGTACGCCTGGCCGAGCACGAAGACGATGCCCATGAACAGGGTGATCGTGTACCAGCGCCGCAGCCCGAAGACGTCACCACGCTCAGCGGCGAAGACGCCCATCTGGCAGGTGAAGGAGGAAGCCACCAGCACCGCGGTGACGGGCACCGCGAGGCCGAGGTTCAGCTCGGTGGGCTCCGGCGGCCAGTGTCCGTCCGCCTGCGCGCGCGCGACAAAGTACATCGCGAACAGGCCGGCGAAGAACATCAGCTCGCTGGACAGCCAGACAATGGTGCCGACGCTGACCATGTTCGGCCGGTTCAGCGAGTGCACGCGCTGGGTGATTGCGGATCCTTGGGTCCCTACTGCGCTCGTCACGCACAGAAGTATGACGCCTTGTCGTAAGAGAAGGGAACCCGGGTCCGCTGTTGGCGCGTCGCGGTCCTTCACACGCTACGCGTGGTCGCTGATTGTGCAGGTAGTCGGGCATGCGAGGCTGGTGTCATGGAACGAGTGCGGTGGTGGCGCAAGCGGTTCGGACGGCGTAGGGCGGTGCCGCTCGACGCGATGCGGAGCGACCTTGTGGTGGTGGCATCGAGCTTCGACGACGCCGAGGCGTGCAGTCGGGCGCTGGAGCGCGCGGCGGGGTCTGATCCCGGCTGGATCGCGGAATCGGACGCCGTCCTGCGGCACCACCTGAGGGTGCCCGCGGATCAGGTGCAAGGCGCGGTGGAGCTGGCGGGCCAGGACCACTACACCGTCGCGGGGCCGGATGCGCCTGCGCCGCTGGATGTCGACCCGGCCGGGGCGGAATCGGGGGCCGATGAACTGGTGGCGTTGGTGTTGCAGCGGGTGCAGGTCCTCGACGCGCTGCACTGTTCGCAGGAGCGCTCCCGGATGGCGGGGCTGGCGCAGCGCGCGGGTGGCCGTGTCCTCGGATGGGACGCGCTGCAGCCGCCGCGGAATCCGGTTGCCCGTACTGACTAAGCTTCGTCTTCGATTGTGCTGACGGCGACGGAAGAGGCGGTTGCGATGGGGAGTTGGCCAGAGGTGCTCGGTGCGCTGACGGACGGACGCGATCTCGATCCGGGGACCGCATCGTGGGCGATGGACGAGATCATGTCGGACAACGCCACCTCCGCGCAGATCGCGGCGTTCGGCATCGCGCTGAAGATGAAGGGCCCGACCCCGTCCGAGGTGACCGGCATCGCCGACGCGATGCTCGCGCACGCCCGCACGATCGACGTCGACGGTGACGCCGTGGATGTCGTCGGCACAGGAGGCGACCGGCAGCAGACCGTCAACATCTCCACCATGGCGTCGGTCGTGGTGGCCGCCGCGGGTATCCGGGTGGTCAAGCACGGAAACAGGGCCGCGTCCTCGAAGAGCGGCGGCGCCGACGTGCTCGAGGCGCTCGGCGTCCGGATCAACCTGAGCCCGGACGCCGTCGCGCGGTGCGTGCGCGAGGTGGGGATCGGGTTCTGCTTCGCGCCGACCTTTCACCCCGCGTTCCGGTTCACCGCGGGTCCGCGCAAGGAGATCGGCATCCCGACGGTGTTCAACGTGCTGGGCCCGCTGACCAACCCCGCACGGCCGCGGGCCGGCTTGATCGGCTGTGCCTTCGCGGACCTGCAGCCCGTGGTGGCCGGGGTCCTGGCGCGGCGGGGCAGCAGCGCACTGGTGGTGCGTGGCGACGACGGACTCGACGAGATCACCACCTCGACCACGAGCACGGCGTACGTCGTGTCCGGTGGGCAGGTGCGCGAGGACAGCATCGACCCGACGGCCCTCGGGATCGAGCGGGCGCCGCTGTCGGCCCTGCGTGGCGGCGACGCCGAGGCGAATGCGGTGATCGCGCGGGCGGTGCTCGGCGGCGAGCGGGGCGCGGTGCACGACGCGGTGGTCCTGAACGCGGCAGGCGCGATCGCCGCCCACAGCGGTCTGTCGGGTGAGCTCGACAGTGCCATGCGTGCGGGCATCGACCGGGCCGTGCGCGCGATCGACAGTGGCGACGCGGCGGCGCTGCTCGACCGCTGGGTCGCGGTCTCCACCGAACTGGCGGACTGAAGCCCGCCCAGTGCGGGAACCGCCGTCGGCCGAGCCGAACGGCGGGTTCCCGCGCCGGATCACTCGCCGATGGAGAAGGCGGCCTCGACGTCTGCGCTGGCGTAGGAGCGGAAGGCGATGTGGGTCGTCGTCTGAACGACGCCGTCGACCTTGTTGATCGCGCCGGTGATCACCTCGGCGATCTGGGCATGGTCGCGGACCTTCACGATGGCGATCAGGTCGACGTCGCCCGCGCACGAGTAGACCTCGGACACTCCGGGGATGTCGGCCACCGCCTGCGCGGTCTCCGGGATCCGGTTCGCTTCGGCGTGAATGAGGACGATGGCGTTGATCATCTCGCTCCTTGGCTGCGGTGGCGTCCTATCTATAGGAAGGGGCCGTGTGGGTCCTCGTCCATAGATGGGCGTCCGACTCTGTTCTTTCCCCTGTCACCCTAGGCGGTGCCTACAGCGGCGGCGGCGCCCCGCGCCACCGCGCACCAGTGCAGCCAGCCGCCACCGCCGCGCGCGGGTTCGGCGTACCCGTGGCTCGCGCGCACGATCCGGACCCCTGGTGTCTCGAGCCAGCCTGCGATGAGCCCGGCCTCGCCCGCCGTGGCGCCCCGCAGCGGTGACGGCTCCTCGATCACGGTCTCGGCCGACAGGATCAGCGCCTCGACGACCGGCATCGGAGGCACGCCGCGCTCCGCCATCCCGGCGGAGGCGAGTCTGCCTGCCCGGATCACAGCCAGCTCCCAGCCGCCGGAGGGCGAGGGGCGCGCGGCGACCAGCTCGTCGACGGCGGCGAGGCTCGCGAGGCGCTGAGCCCGGCGGAGCGCGAGCGCAAGGGCCGTGGTGCGGTCACGGAGCCGCGCGGCGCTCTCGAACAGTTCGGCCGCGGCGAGTTCTTCGATCCGGGCGCGGAGCATGTGCAGCGGCGCATCGTCGGTTCCCCGGATGAGCGCGTGTGCGGTGTCCGGCGCATGGCGGTATTCGGCCGCGCTCTGTGGCGTTCCCCCGGCGGGGCAACCGCCGACCGCACTGTCCGGGCAGTCGGGCCCGTGGGGCTGGTCGTCGCGAATTCTCTTGGTGCAAGTCCTGATTCGGCAGATGTCGGCGATCGTCGCGGCGGCCTCCGCCGCGTCCGTGCGTGACCCGAACGGGCCGAGAGCGTCGGAGGTCGCGGTGCGGGAGATCGCGAGCCGGGGGAACGGCTCGGCGGTGCGGGTGATCCACCACGCCCGGCGGGGGAACTTCGAGCGCCGGTTATAGGGAGGGGCGTGCGCGCCCAGCAGCCGGAGTTCGCGCACCGACGCCTCGAGGGCGTGCGCGCACTCGACGTGGTCGACCCTGGTGGCCAGCGCCACCATCTCCTTCATCCGCGCGCGGGTCTCTGATCCGGTGAAGTAGCCGCGCACCCGGCGCTGCAGGTTGACCGCGGTGCCGACGTAGAGCACCTCGTCGGACGGGCCGCGGAACAGGTAGACGCCCGGGGTGCGGGGGAGGTCCGCGGCGAGCCCGCGCTTGCCGCGCTGCGCGGCGGAGACGTTGGGGAGGTAGTCGACCAGCTCCGCGTAACTGTGCACGCCCAGGTTGCCGACCCGCTCGATGAGCCCGTGCAGGACGTCGACCGTCGCCCTGGCGTCGTCGAGGGCCCGGTGGGTGGGCTTGGTGCTGACGTCGAAGAGCGCGGCGAGGGCCGAGAGCTTCACCGAGGGTGCCTCGTCCCGGCCGAGCACCCGGCGGGCCAGCTTGACGGTGCACAACACCTGGAACGGTGGCCAGGGCAGCTCGCAGCGGGCCGTGGCGGCCTTGAGGAAGCCGATGTCGAAGGGCGCGTTGTGGGCGACCAGGACGGCGCCCCGTGCGAATTCGAGGAAGCTCGGGAGCACCCGCTCGATTCGCGGTGCCCCGATCAGCATGGCGGAGGTGATCCCGGTCAGCTCGACGATGTACGGGGGCATCGAGCGGCCGGGATCGACGAGGGTGGACAGTTCGCCGATGACCTCGCCGCCACGGATCTTGACCGCACCGATCTCGGTGATCGCGTCCTCGCCAGGTGCGCTGCCGGTGGTCTCCAGGTCCACGACGACGAAGGTGGTGTCCCGCAGTGGGGTTTCGAGCTCGTCGAAGCTCAGCTGGGCGTTGGGAGGACTCTGCGGGCTCACCCGGCTGAGGCTAGGGGCGGCCACCGACAGGGCCCGCCTGCCGCGGCCGTCGCGCAGTCCGTGTCGGACCGCGCCGCTACTTTCCGTCGCAGAGGCTTCCGAAACGCCGCGAGGCCACCGGCAGAGACGAGGATCACAGTGATTGTCGATTGCAACGACTGCGAGGTTCGCAATACCGCGTGCGGCGACTGTGTGGTGACGGTGCTGCTCGGGCCGCCCGGTGTCCGGCAGGGGGGCCGGGCCGTGGGCGCATCGGGGTCGGCCCGCATCAGTATTGAGCAGGACGAACGGGTCGCTCTGGATGTGCTCGCCGATGTCGGACTGGTGCCGAGGCTCCGGTTGGTGCGTGCCGTGGATGCCACGCAGACCGGTCGGTCGTTATCTGTCCGTGACCCGGGAGTGGCCTAGCGCCCATTTGTGGGCGATATGTCCGAATCGGCCGAGTGATTGCGCGTGTTGGGTCGACAGGGGCTCAACGCTTTCGTAATCTTCCTGAGACCTAGCGGAGTCTTGCCACACCATCCGGTGCGGCATCGCCAGGTACCGCCTAATCGATCACTCGTGAGAGCGATCGTGCCGGGAACCCAGTTTCTTTGGGGTGAATCCCGTCGGAGCGCGAAATGCGTGCCGCCGGGTAGGGCTGATCTTCCCAGCCCGAACCCGTCAGCTAACTCGGTCGGCGGATGAACGGAAGAAACGGAGTACCCCTTCTCGTGGCTTCATCCACTACCCAGCGTTCGGTGCGACGCATTGCCGTCGCCAGCGCGCTGACCTTCGGTGCCATCGCAGTCTCTGCAGGCCCGGCCCTCGCCGAGCCCGTCACGATCTCTGGCATCGGAACCTTCGACATCCCGGGTGTGCCTGCCCAGACCATCCAGGTCCCCGGCCTCCCTGTCCTGCCAGGTGCGCCCGGTGCGCCCGCCCCCGCGCCGCTGGTTTCCGCAGGTGACAAGGCAGTTCAGGCCGCCGCGAGCAAGATCGGTTCGCCCTACGTGTACGGCGCCTCCGGCCCGGACTCCTTCGACTGCTCCGGCCTGGTGCAGTGGGCCTTCAAGCAGGCGGGCATCAACCTGCCGCGCACCAGCTACGACCAGGCTTCGGCCGGTACGCCGGTCTCCACCTCCGCCCTCAAGCCGGGCGACGTGGTCTCCTTCTACGGTGGCTCGCACTCGGGCATCTACGCGGGCAACGGCGAGGTCATCCACGCCGCGACCTCCGGTACCCCGGTCAAGCGCGCGCCGCTCTCGTCCATGCCGATGGACGGCGCCCGCCGCTACTGAGCACCGCTGCACGAACTCTCGTGGTG
>NZ_JBSGTR010000101.1:0-10331 GCF_053607505.1 Rhodococcus sp. NPDC055112 | reverse complement strand
GTTGACGAGTCCACACACTCGTCAACCGCGCACGGGCGGCGCAGCCGCCTTCTTACGCCCCGTAGACCGGGGTGGGGGTCTCCGCCTTCTCGAGCAGATCGGCAACGACGGGGCCGATCTCCTTCGGATCCCAGCGCTCGCCCTTGTCCTGGGTGGGTCCGTGCCGCCAGCCCTCGGCGACGGTGATCTTGCCGCCCTCGACCTCGAACACCCGGCCGCTGACATCCTTCGACTCGGCGCTGCCCAGCCAGACCACGAGCGGGGAGATGTTCTCCGGCGCCATCGCGTCGAAGCCCTCCTCGGGAGCGGCCATCGCCTCGGCCATCGCGCCGCCCGCGCCCACCGTCATCCGGGTGCGCGCCGCGGGCGCGATCGCGTTCACGGAGACGCCGTAGTTCTTCAGCTCGGCGGCGGCCTGGATGGTCATCTCCGCGATGCCCGCCTTCGCGGCCGCGTAGTTGCCCTGACCGATGCTGCCCTGCAGACCGGCGCCCGAGCTGGTGTTGATGATCCGCGCGTCCACCGGACGTCCGGCCTTGGACTCGGCGCGCCAGTACGCGGCCGCGTGCCGCAGCGGGGCGAAGTGGCCCTTGAGGTGCACCCGGATGACCGAGTCCCACTCCTGCTCGCTCATGCCGACCAGCATCCGGTCGCGCAGGAAGCCCGCGTTGTTGACCAGCACGTCGAGGCCACCGAAGTTGTCGATGGCGGTCTTGATCAGGTTCTGCGCGCCGTCCCAGTCCGCGACGTCGTCGCCGTTCACCACGGCCTGTCCACCCGCGGCGATGATCTCCGCGACAACCTGCTCGCCGGGGCTCTCACCGGTCGCCGTGCCGTCGCCGCCGACGCCGATGTCGTTGACGACGACCTTCGCGCCCTCGGCCGCGAACGCCAGTGCGTGTGCCCGTCCGATACCGCGGCCCGCGCCCGTCACGATGACGACGCGACCGTCTACCAATCCACTCACTTCTGCTCCTCCATCACTGGCTTGTTGGATGTCTCTGCGTCCGACGCCGCCAGGAACGCGGGGCGCTCGCCGCCGCCGTGCACCGTCAGTGTCGAACCGCTGACGTAGGACGCCAGCGGCGATGCCAGGAAGGTCGCACAGTTCCCGATGTCCTCGGGCCGCGCCATCCGACCCAGCGGGACGGTCTTGCTCACCGCGGCCAGGCCGTCGGCCCCGCCGTAGTGCAGGTGACTCTGCTCGGTCTCGACCAGGCCGACCACGATCGAGTTCACCCGGACCTTCGGCGCCCACTCCACCGCGAGGCTGGCCGCCAGGCTGTCGATGCCGGCCTTGGCGGCGCCGTAGGCGGCGGTGCCAGGCGACGGGCGGCTGCCGCTGACGCTGCTGATCATCACGATCGAGCCGCCGGTGTCCTGCTTCTGCATGACGGCGTTCGCGATCTGCGAGATCAGGAGCGGGGCGAGCAGGTTGAGCTCGACGATCTTCGAGTGGAAGCGGGGGCTGGCGTCCGCGGCCAGGGCGTACGGCGCCCCGCCCGCATTGTTGACGACGGCGTCGAGGCGGCCGTGGGTGGCGACGATCGAGTCGATCATCGACTGCACCTGCTCGGCATCGCGCAGGTCGCAGGAGATGAACTCCACGCCGCGGCCGTCCACCTCGATCGGCTCGTCAGCCGGCCGTCGCGCGCAGGTCACCACCGTGGCGCCCGCGCGCAGAAACGCGCGGCTGATGCCCGCGCCCACGCCGCGCACACCGCCGGTGACCAGCACCACGCTGCCGTCAAGACCTAGATCCACCAGTACCTCCACTGTCAGGGATTCTCTGCGGGTCGGGGGTCATCCGCCGAAAATCGAACTCCAGCCCGACCCGCAGGTGTGCTAACTTACCAAGCAATCGCTTGGTTTGGCGACCTACCTAAGGAATCACGATGGGAATCACTTCCAAATCCGATGGGGCCGGCATCACCACGGTCACCGTCGACTACCCGCCGGTGAATGCCATCCCGTCTAAGGGATGGTTCGAACTGGCCGACGCCGTCCTCGCGGCGGGCAAGGATCCGAGCACCCACGTGGTGATCCTGCGAGCCGAGGGACGCGGCTTCAACGCCGGCGTCGACATCAAGGAGATGCAGGCCACTGAGGGTCACGGCGCCCTGATCGACGCCAACCGCGGCTGCGCGGCGGCGTTCTCCGCGGTCTACGACTGCGAGGTTCCCGTCGTGGTCGCCGTCAACGGCTTCTGCGTCGGTGGCGGCGTCGGCCTGGTCGGCAACGCCGACGTCATCGTCGCGTCCGACGACGCGATCTTCGGCCTCCCCGAGGTCGACCGCGGCGCCCTCGGAGCGGCCACGCACCTGGCCCGCCTGGTCCCCCAGCACATGATGCGCACGCTGTACTACACGGCCAAGAACGTCGACGCCCAGACGCTCAAGCACTTCGGCTCCGTGTACGACGTCGTCCCGCGCGCCGAGCTCGACGCATGTGCACTCAAGATCGCAGGCGAGATCGCCGCCAAGGACACCCGGGTCATCCGGCGCGCCAAGGAAGCGATCAACCGCATCGACGTGATGGACGTGCACACCAGCTACCGGATCGAGCAGGGCTTCACGTTCGAGCTGAACCTCGCCGGCGTCGCCGACGAGCACCGCGACGAGTTCGTCGCCACCGGCAAGCCGCGCGCGAACAAGTAGGGAGTTGAAAGACAATGCGTGACAAGAGGATGTCGCTCGACGAGGTCGTCGGCGAACTGCGCAGTGGCATGACGATCGGCCTCGGCGGCTGGGGCTCGCGCCGCAAGCCGATGGCGTTCGTGCGCGCGATTCTGCGCTCGGACATCAAGGACCTGACCGTCGTCACCTACGGCGGACCGGACCTGGGCCTGCTGTGCTCGGCGGGCAAGGTCAAGAAGGCCTACTACGGCTTCGTGTCCCTGGACTCCGCGCCGTTCTACGACCCGTGGTTCGCAAAGGCCCGCACCACCGGCGCCATCGAGGTCCGCGAGATGGACGAGGGCATGGTCAAGTGTGGCCTCGAGGCCGCCGCGGCCCGCCTGCCGTTCCTGCCGATCCGCGCAGGCCTCGGCTCGGACGTCCTGAACTTCTGGGGCGACGAGCTCAAGACCGTCACCTCGCCGTACGCCGACGAGTCCGGCAAGGCCGAGACGCTCATCGCGATGCCCGCGCTGAACCTGGACGCGTCGTTCGTGCACCTGAACCTGGGCGACAAGCATGGCAACGCCGCCTACAACGGCGTCGACCCGTACTTCGACGACCTGTACTGCATGGCCGCCGAGAAGCGCTACGTCTCCGTCGAGCGCATCGTCGAGACCGAGGAGCTGGTGAAGGCCGTTCCGCTGCAGCAGCTGATCCTCAACCGCATGATGGTCGACGGCGTCGTGGAGGCCCCGAACGGCGCCCACTTCACCCTCGCAGGCGAGAGCTACGGCCGCGACGAGAAGTTCCAGCGCCACTACGCGGAGGCCGCCAAGACCCCCGAGTCGTGGCAGGTCTTCGTCGACACCTACCTGTCCGGCAGCGAGGACGACTACCAGGCCGCCGTCAAGAAGTTCGCAGAGGAGCAGGCATGACCTCCACCGAGACCATCACCCGCGCGGAGTACTGCGCGATCGCGTGCGCCGAGATCTTCTCGGGTGCAGGCGAGATCATGGCCAGCCCGATGTCGACGCTGGCGACCATCGGCGCGCGGCTGGCGCGGCTCACCACCGAGCCCGATCTGCTCATCACCGACGGCGAGGCGCTGATCTTCAGCGACACCCCCGCGGTCGGCGCCAAGGCCCCGATCGAGGGCTGGATGCCGTTCCGCAAGGTGTTCGACGTCGTCGCCTCCGGGCGCCGCCACGTGGTCATGGGCGCCAACCAGATCGACCGGTACGGCAACCAGAACCTGTCCGCGTTCGGTCCGCTGCAGCAGCCGACCCGGCAGATGTTCGGCGTCCGCGGCGCCCCGGGCAACACCATCAACCACGCCACCAGCTACTTCGTCCCCAAGCACACCTCGCGCGTGTTCGTGGACAAGGTGGACGTGGTCTCGGGTGTCGGCTACGACAAGGTCGACCCCGCGAACCCGGCGTTCAAGTACCTGCACCTGCACCGCGTGGTGAGCAACCTCGGCGTCTTCGACTTCGGCGGGCCCGACCACACGCTGCGCGCGCTGAGCCTGCACCCGGGCGTCACCGCGGACGAGGTCGCCGAGAACACCTCCTTCGAGGTCGCCGGGCTGGCCGAGGCAGGCGTGACCCGCGAGCCCACCGCCGAGGAGCTGCGCCTGATCCGCGAGGTCATCGACCCGCGCGGCCTGCGTGAGCGCGAGGTCCAGGCATGACCGCCGTCCTGCGCACGCCGCTGACCGAACTGGTCGGCATCGAGCACCCGATCGTGCAGACGGGCATGGGCTGGGTCTCCGGCCCGCGCCTGACCGCTGGCACGTCCAACGCGGGCGGGCTGGGCATCCTCGCCTCGGCGACGATGACCTACGACGAGCTCGAGGCGGCGGTCCTGCGGACCAAGGAGCTCACCGACAAGCCGTTCGGCGTCAACATCCGGGCCGACGCGACGGACGCGCAGGAGCGCATCGACCTGCTCATCCGCGAGAAGGTCAAGGTCGCCTCGTTCGCGCTGGCGCCGAAGAAGGACCTGATCAGCAAGCTCAAGGACAACGGCGTCGTCGTGGTCCCGTCCATCGGCGCGGCCAAGCACGCCGTCAAGGTCGCCTCCTGGGGCGCCGACGCGGTGATCGTGCAGGGTGGCGAGGGCGGCGGCCACACCGGCCCGGTCGCCACGACCCTGCTGCTGCCGTCGGTGCTCGACGCGGTCGACATCCCGGTGATCGCGGCCGGCGGCTTCTTCGACGGCCGCGGCCTGGCGGCCGCGCTGTCCTACGGCGCCGCGGGCGTCGCGATGGGCACCCGCTTCCTGCTCACCAGCGACAGCGCGGTGCCGGACTCGGTCAAGCAGGAGTACCTCAAGCGCGGCCTGCAGGACACCACCGTGTCCGTGAAGGTCGACGGCATGCCGCACCGGGTGCTCAACACCGACCTGGTCAACAGCCTCGAGAAGTCCAGCTACGCGCGGGGACTCGTCGCCGCGGCCAGGAACGCCCCCAAGGTCAGGGCGATGACCGGCATGAAGTGGTCGACCCTCCTCAAAGAGGGCCTGGCGATGCGCAAGACCACCGACAAGACCTGGCTGCAGATCATCATGTACGCCAACACCCCGATGCTGCTCAAGGCCGGCCTGGTCGACGGCAACACCGAGGCGGGCGTGCTCGCGTCCGGTCAGGTGGTCGGCATGGTCGACGACCTGCCGAGCTGCCAGGAACTGATCGACCGGATCATGGCGGACGCCGTGAAGCGGATCGACGCGCTGGGCGCACTGCGCGCCTGACCGGCACCGCCGGTGCGCGCCTGAGCGCGCTCCCCATGCAGAAGGGCACCATCGGCCGGTTCATCCGGCCGGCGGTGCCCTTCAGTCGTTCGCGGCGGCCGCGGCAATCCGCGCGCGGACCTCGGGCCTGCGCAGCGGCGGCACCGTGGCCGGTGGCTGCTTGCGGGCGGGCAGCACCCCGAGCAGCCGCATCGTGGTCGCCGTGACCTCGGCGACGGCCTGCTCGAAGGGCTCCCTGGTGGCGTCGGACAGCTTCTGCACCCCGCTGACCTTCCGCACGTACTGACGGGCGGCCGCCTCGATCTCCTCCGCGGTGGCGGCCGGTTCGAGGCCGCGGAGCTCGGTGATGTTTCGGCACATGCCCCGACGATAACCCCGACCCGCCTCACGCGACGTATGAGTTCCGTGTCACCCCGTAACTATTATCGCTCCGGGGCTGTTCAGCTCCGGTATTGTCCGGCGATGTGAATGGATCCGGAGATCACCCTGTCGAACAAGCCGGCCCAGGCCGGCCCCGAGATCCCCAGGTCGACCGGTCGGTCCTCGACGCAACCATCGCGCTGCTCGTCGAGTCGGGCTACCAGAAGACCACCATCCAGGCCATCGCCCGACGGGCGAAGGTCAGCGCGCCCGCGATCTACCGCCGCTGGGCCACCCGCGAGATGATCATCGAGGACGCCATCTTCGGCCTCGAGTCCATGGGCGATGTGCCGCTGCCCCCGAACACCGACGACCTACACGCCGACCTGCTGGCCTGGACCCGCAAGTTCCTCGACCGCACCGCGAACCCGGCCGCCCGCTCCGCGATACCCGGGCTGCTGTCCACCTGGAATCACAACGATGGCGTCTACGAGCGACTCGTGCAGCGGGCCGAGGTGCCCGCCCGCAAGGCGCTGCTCGACCGAATCCTGCTGGCGGTGCCGGACGCGGAGCCTGCCGCCGCCGCATCGGCGTCGGACACCGTCTTCGACCTGCTGGTGTCGGCCACCATGATCCGCGGCGTCTCACGCGGATACGAGGACGCGGACGCGTGGTGCGAGCGCATCGCGGACGCGCTGTTCGCGCTGATCGGCACCTTCGACTGACGGACACCGTCCGCGGTGCACCGACGAGTTCGGCCCCGCATCCCCCTGCCGGAGGGGTGCGGGGCCGAATCTGCTTACGCGGAGGGGTTTCTAGCCCAGGCGCTCGATGATCGTCACGTTCGCGGTGCCGCCGCCCTCGCAGATGGTCTGCAGGCCGTAGCGCCCACCGGTGCGCTCGAGCTCGTTGAGCATGGTCGCGAACAGCTTGGTGCCGGTCGCTCCGAGCGGGTGCCCGTTCGCGATCGCGCCGCCGTTGACGTTGACCTTCGCCGGGTCCGCGCCGATCTCCTTGATCCAGGAGAGCACGACGGGTGCGAACGCCTCGTTGATCTCGATGACGTCGATGTCGTCGATGGTCAGGCCGGTCTTCTCCAGCGCGTACTTGGTCGCGGGGATCGGCGCGCTGAGCATGAAGATCGGCGAGGCGCCGCGGGCGCTGATGTGGTGGATCCGGGCGCGGGGCTTGAGGCCGTGCTTCTTCACCGCGGCCTCGGAGGCGAGCAGCGTCGCGCTGGCGCCGTCGGAGATCTGGCTCGCCAGGGCTGCGGTCAGGCGTCCGCCGTCGGTCAGGGTCTTGAGCCCGGCCATCTTCTCGAGGCTGGTCTCACGCGGGCCCTCGTCGATGCTGAACTCGCCGACCGGCACGATCTCGTTGTCGTAGCGACCCTCGGCGATCGCCTTGCGCGCACGCTCGTGGCTCTGCAGCGCCCAGCGCTCCATCTCCTCGCGGCTGATGTCCCACTTCTCGGCGATCAGCTCGGCGCCGTGGAACTGCGAGACCTCTTCGTCGCCGTAGCGGTGCTCCCAGCCCTTCGAACCCTTGAACGGGGTCTCGAAACCGAACTGCTCGCCGACCACCATCGCCGAGGCGATCGGGATCATGCTCATGTTCTGCACGCCGCCTGCCACCATCAGGTCCGCGGTTCCGCTCAGGATCGCCTGCGCCGCAAAGTGAACGGCCTGCTGGCTGGATCCGCACTGACGGTCGACGGTGACCCCGGGGACATCCTCCGGGTAGCCGGCGGCCAGCCAGGCGGTGCGCGCGATGTTGCCGGCCTGCGGGCCGATCGCGTCGACACAGCCGAACACGACGTCGTCGATCTCGCTCGGGTCGACCTGGTTGCGCTCGAGGAGCTGCTTGATCACCCCGGCGCCGAGGTCCGCGGGGTGCACCGCGGAGAGGGCACCGCCCTTCTTGCCGACCGCGGTGCGGATGGCGTCAACAATGTATGCCTCAGGCATGGAAACTCCCTACGAATCGGACCGTGACTGTGGGCTGGAGAGCCCGTCGAGCACAATGGCGAGATACTGCTTGGCGACCGTTTCTGCGGTCATCGGGCCTCCGGGCCGGTACCAGCGCACCGGAACCCAGACGGTGTCGCGCATGAAGCGGTACACCAGCTCCACGTCGATGTCGGGCCGGAAGCTGCCGTCGGCGATGCCGGCCTCGAGGACCGAGACCCACAGGCCTCGGAACTCCTTGTTGCGCTCGGTGATGTACTCGAAGCGCTCGTTGCCGACCAGGTGCTTGGCCTCGTCCTGATAGATCGCGACCGCGGCATGCGAACCGTCGATCGCCTCGAAGGACGCGATCACCATCGCCTCGAGGGTGGCGCGCGATCCGAGCCCCTCCGCGACGATGTCGCGGTAGCGTCCGAACAGCTCGTCCAGGAAGCCCTTGAGGATCTCGTCGACCATCGACTCCTTGGAGTCGAAGTGGTGGTAGAGACTGCCGGACAGGATCCCGGCCGAGTCGGCGATGTCGCGCACAGTGGTGGCGCGCAGACCGCGCTCGGCGAACAGGGAGGCGGCCAGCGCGAGGAGTTCGGCGCGGCGGCCGGACTTGCTGGCAGACTCTTCGGCAGCTCTGGGCGGAGGGGTCACACCCCACAGAGTATCAACCAAGCGCTTGTTAGGGTATCGGGGTGCAGCAAAACACTTGCGCCGTGATCACCGGCGGATCGGGCGGCATCGGGATCGAGATCACCCGGCGGCTCGCCGCCCAAGGGCTCCCCGTCGCGTTCACCTACCGTTCCGGCGCCGACCGCGCAGCCGCCCTGGTCGAGGAGATCACCGCGGCGGGCGGTCGGGCCCGTGCCGACGCCGTCGACCTGACCGACCGCGACCGGGTCGCGAAGTGGGCCGAGGAGATCACCGCCGAGCTCGGCGACCCGTCGGTGCTGGTGCACGCGGCGGGCCCGCACATCCCGATGGTGCACCTGTCCAAGGTCTCCCCCGACACCTTCTCCGAGCATCTCGGCGCCGAGGCGACCGCGTTCTTCGCGCTCGTGCACGCAATGCTCCCAGGGCTGCGCGCGGCGCGCGGCTCGGTCGTCGCGGTGACCACTGCGGCCACCGACCGCTTCCCCGTCCGCGACGGCCTATCCTCCGGGACCAAGGGCGCCGTCGAGGCTCTGGTCCGGGCATTCGCCGCCGAGGAGGGCCGCTTCGGCGTCCGCTTCAACTCCGTCGGCCCCGGCATGCTCACCGACGGAATGGCCGAACGTCTGATGGGCAACGCCGACCTCGACGAGCGCGCACAGGCCGTCGCGATGAGCCGGATCCCCCTGCAGCGCTTCGGCTCCGCGGTCGACATCGCCGAGGCCGTCTGCTTCCTCGCGAGCGACAAGGCCGGATTCATCACCGGCCAGAAGCTGAACGTCGACGGCGGCTACACGGTCTAGGCGGCTCCGCCGCCCGTGCGCGGTTGACGAGTGTCAGGACTCGCCAACCGCGCACAGGCGGGACACGGGTTTTCGTCCCGCCTACGCCAGCCCTCGCGGCGCAACACCCGCTCGACCTCCCCCGCTACCAGGCACGGCGTCCAGACGACCTCCTCGTAGCCGAACACCAACCTGGGCCGATCGGCGAGTTCGGCGGCGTTGTCGCGGCGACGGTCCCTGAACGCGACCTCACGCATGGAGTGCGACCGGCGGCCGTCGAGACGCACGATCAGCGGGACACCGTGTTCGGTGTAGTCGCAGTCCTCCCAGAGCGTCCGGCCATCGACCACCACCGGCCCCTGCCTGCGCGCCGCCGGAAGTCCGTGGGCCTGTTCCACCTCGACCGCGTAGCGGTACTCGAGCATCGACTGGACGCCCTCGGCCAGCAGCCGGACGGCCGCCTCGAGCGCCTTCCTGTAGCGACGCGGGGTTCGTTCGTACATCCGGCGCCGGATGTCGTCCAGGCGGACGCGAGCGTTGGTGACGGTGCCGATCAGACTGACGTATGCCTCGTGCGCCGACGGCTGCGCAATGGCGAGGTCGAGCGCGGTGTCCGCGCGGGTCGTGCGAGGCGGCAGGAGGTCGGCGGCGCCGATGTGGCGTTGCGCGCGCGACCGGTGCACTGCCACCCCGGGGTGCAGGACACTCCCCCGCGCGGGCACCACGCGGTCGCGGTGGAGCGCATGTCCGACCGATGTCGCGGGTTGACCGATCGCGGAGACACCGTAGGGGACCGTGACGTGGACGGGACCGGACTCGTCCACCGGAACCATCCCCCACAGCTCCGCGGCAGTCCGGTGACTGAGCACCGTCGCGGTCCCGCCGTAGAGCAGGGCCGCCTCGAGGATCGCCTCCCGGGTGAGCAGACCCGAGGTGATCGCGTAGACCCCGTGCAGAACTCGCTGCCATCGCCCCGTCTCGAGGCGTTGTCGCGTTCGCGACGGCGGAAATCCGAGGGCGTGCAGTTGCGCGGCTGTGACCAATCCGTGCTGGCGGTCGACGAGGGCCTGGAGCGCTGAAGGTGAGAACGTTGCGGGCATGCCGACGACACTGGCGTCGGGCACCGACCGGATCGACGGGAGCGAGCCGGGTTATCCACAGGCGCGACGCGCCCGTGCGTGGTTGATAAATACAGAAAGAAGGCAACCACCCAC
>NZ_JBSGTR010000100.1:0-10362 GCF_053607505.1 Rhodococcus sp. NPDC055112 | reverse complement strand
GGATCCAAGGATCCGGGCCAGCGGTGATCTTGGAGCTCTGACCACGCCGACAACCGTGGGCGGCTCCTACGATGCCGAGCGGGATGCCCGGCGATCAGGATCTCTGCTCCCGGTCGGGTGGCGAGTACTTCTGCGTGGCATCGGGGTCGATGGCATCTGCCCGTTCGAACTGTCCGTCGAGCTCCTCGCGTGACTTCGCGGCTTCGCCCCCTCGTGCCTGGGCGCGCTCCTCCAGCCGCGCGGATTCCGCCTTCTTCGCGTCGGCTTCGGCCTCCGCCATTCGTGCGCGGGCAGCGGTCTCCTCGGCGAGCGCCTCCTTCTGACCGACCTCGTGGGACTGTTCGGTGGCCCGCTCACGGATCTCTGCTGCCTCGGTCCGCCGATGTTGCGTCCGCGCCCGTCGAGCCAGCAGGAGCGCGGCTATCACGACCAGCAACACGACCACCGCGATCACGATGATCCAGATGACGACATCTCTGTCCATGTCGGTTCTCCTCCTCGTACTTTCTTCCCGATGCCACGCCTGCGAAGCATCAGAGCGTGCAATCGATGATGCGCATGCCGTGCATCGACGGCCTCGCGCTGACCGCGTGGGTGCGCTCGGCGCCCTCCAGCAGCTTGCGGCCCTCGGCCATGCTCAGGCACCGCACACCCAGCTTGGCCGCCGCGCCGAGCAGGACGGCGTCCTCCGGGGTGCAGTTCCCGTCGAGCACGTCCTCGGTGGCGATCGCGCACAGCGAAGCGGAGTCGATGTCCCGGGTGACGACGACACCGTGTGCACTCGCGTACGCCGAGAGCTCCGACAGTTCCGCCGGATCGCCGATGAGCACCACGCTTCGCCTACCTGGCTCGGCCTTCATGATGCAGCCCTTCTCCCGGGGCTTCACACCTACCGTGTCCGCCCTCGCTCCAGGATTGCCCGTCGCGGCCCGTCCGAAACACGCCGTATGGGAACGCGTTGGTCTGGATCCATATCGGTTTCGGCGTCCGCCGGGATGGGAATCCCCACGTCATGAGCAGGCAGAAGCGACTGGCGCACGACAGCGCGGATTTCGACGTGAGCAACGAAGCCGGGTTCCGGCGCTACGTCGAGGCCGTGGCAGCCGCGGTGGGGGCGGATCACGAGCGCGTGCACTTCGCGTTCTGCACAGACGGACCATCGTCCGAGGCCTACATCGCGGTGTCGGTACAGCGGGACGCATTCCCACGACGGGAGGTCGCACTGCTCTGGGTACCGTCCGGCGGATGGCAGCTCGCCGTCGAGACCTCCTCGACCGAGGACATGATCATCCTCGGGAGCACGACCGGAACCCCGGTCCCTCAGCCGAGCGCGGTACGAGCGCTGTGCGAGGAGTACCTGCACCCGAGCCCGCGATGACCGACCGGCGTCACTCGACGACGAGCATGTCGCCAGCGCGGGTGACCGCGTAGCCGGCGAGGGCCTCCCGGGCCGGAGTACGGACCACCGAGCCGTCGGCGATCGAGAAGCGGCTGCCGTGGCAGGCGCAGTTGATGGTGCCGTCGCTGACCTCGGACACGAGGCAGCCCTGATGGGTGCACACCGCCGCGAACGCCAGGAAGACGCCCGGTTCGGGCTGGGTGAGAACCAGCTGGTGCTCGGCCAGGACGATCCCGCCTCCCACCGGGACCTCGGAAGCCGCGACGCGCGCGGGCTCGGTGCTCCGGTCCTTACCGACGGCTGCCACCCCGGTGCTGCAGCCGGCGACGGCCAGGCAGCCCGTCGCGCACGTAGCGGCTAGGAAGGCTCGGCGGGGCATCGCCCCCGCCTGGTCGACCTCGATCACGCGGGAACCACCAATCCGGTCAGGTACATCAGCAGGAGTCCTGCGCCGATTCCGGCCAGGACCACCGGGTCCACGGCCGCTCGATCGCGGCCGCGCAGGGACGGCGCGATCTGGACGATCACCTGGATGATCGCGCCGACACCGACGCCGAGCAACAACGCGGAGACCTCGGCGTTGTTGACGCTCGCGCCGAGGACGGCCCCGAGAATGGCAGGCGCCCCGGCGAGGAACCCGAGTCCCAGCAGGATAAGCAGGGGAGTGCGTCGTCCGGTCAGCGGGGCGACGATGGCCAGTCCCTCGGTGGTGTTGTGCAGGGTGAACCCGATCACCAGGAAGGCCCCGAGGGCGAGCTCGCCGACAGCATAGGCGGATCCGATGGCAAGGCCCTCGCCGAGATTGTGCAGCCCGATACCGGCCGCGATCATGGCCGACAGCCGCAGCCCGGACGTTGCCGCCCCCGTCTGGCGGGCACGCAGGTACCTGTCGATTCCCATCAGTGCGAGGAAGGCGACCGCCGCGCCGAGGACGACGAGGGTGACGCCACCGAATGCCCCGCCTGCGGCCGCCGCCAGCTCGAACCCCTCGCCCGCCCCGTCGAAGGCGAGGAAGGCGAGCAGACCGACCGTGAGAGCGAGCACGAACCGGACCGTGCGGGCTCCGGCCCGACGCAGCACCGGCAGCAACAGCATGCCCAGCAGTACCGGGATGACCCCCACGTAGATGCCCAGCAGCGCCATCGTGCCGAAGAACGCCGCCCCGGGTTCCGGGGTGGGTACCGCGGCGGGGATCTCGTGCTCGATGACCAGCCCGGTGTTGGTCAGCATCGAGACCAGGTAGGGCTGACCGGTGATCCACGGGACGTCGAAGGTGACCGTCTCGGACTGCAACCGTCCGATCGGCTCCTCGGCCCCGTCGAGGTTGACGTAGGCGTCGTTGACGAACGCCTGCGCGATGGTCACCGGGTCGGGCCCGACATTGCGCAGCGTCAGGACGATGTGCCCCGGTTCGAGGACGGTCCGTTCGACCGCGATGTCCTCGACCGGGGGGCCGGCGCGCTCCGGCAGGCTCTGTCCGGCGAGCAGGGCGAGCGCCGCCAGGGCCACCGCGATGATCGCGACGACGCCCGCTCCGCGGATCCATGCACCAGACCGGGTCACCTCGGTGCCGTCGGTGCCGTCGGCGCCGGTCGTGTCCGGCGCCGGGCGTGATGGTGTGTTCGTCACTCGGTCACCTCGAAGAATCCCATCCAGCCAAGGTCGGCGAACTCTGTCTTGTGGGCGTGGAACATGTACCGACCCGGATGTGGGAAGCGCATCTCGCAGATCCCGCGCTGGCCCTGCCCCTGGATGATCGTGTCCGTGAACTCGGCAGGCTCGAGTCGCGTCCCGGTGGGGAAGTAGTCGAAGAAGTTGCCGTGCACGTGGAAGCTGTTGATTGGGTCGTACTCGAGGATGTTGACCAGGTAGATGCGCACCAGTTCGCCGCGTTTCACCTGCACCGGTTCGTGCATGTAGTGGAACGGGATGCCGTTGACGGCGTAGAGCTGGTTGCCCTCGCCGTCGAAGGTGGTGTTGTAGCCGTGCATGACCATCACCATCTCGTCGGCCGGCGGCCGTCCCTGCGCGGGATCGATGATGAAGGTGCCGTACATGCCGCGGGCGATGTGCTCGGCCAGCGGGCTGACGTGGCAGTGGTAGAGGTGCACCCCGAACGGGGTGGCGTCGAACTCGTAGGTGAAGGACGCGCCGGGTTCGATGATGCCTCGCCCCACCCCGGGGATTCCGTCCATCTCGGCCGGGTGGATGCCGTGGAAGTGCATGGTGTGCGGGTGCTCGGACCCGTTGGTGAAGCGCACCCGGAGCCGGTCGCCCTCCCTGCAACGCAGCGCGGGGCCCGGCACCCGGGAGTTGAAGGTCCACGCCGGGAAGTGCACACCCGGCGCGATCTCGATCTCCTCATCGCTGGCGAAGATCTCCCACTCGCGCAGCGTGCGCCCGTCCGGCAGGACCGAGGTCGTGCCGTAGTCGAAATCGCGCAGCATCGCGGTCGGGTTGAACCCGTTCGCCTCGTGGTCGACCTGCTGGCCGAGACGGAAGGTGGCCCCGCTCTCACCGCCGCCGTGGCCTGCGGCCGCGGCGCCGTGTTCCTGCCCCTCGGCGGCCCCGGATGCGTGACCGCCGGGATGCGGCGACGCCGACGCCTCGTGCTGCTTTCCCGCGCCGAGCAGCAGCCCCGCCGAACCCGCAAGCGCCCCTCCGATCAGCAGCTGACGCCGCGACGGCGCGCTCACGGAGCCGCCCTCGGCCGGGGCGACGGTCGATGCGCGCGCAAAGTTTCGCTTGATCACATCACAAAGTTTGTCACACCGAACTTAAGTGTTCACCTCATCCTCACCGCACGCGACCACAGGGCTCGATACAGGCTGTTATGAATACAGATAATCCTGTATTATTGCCTTATGGACACCCTGGTGAACAGCGACGCGCTGTCGCGGTTCGGATACGCACTGTCGGATTCGACGCGGTCACAGATCCTCCTGAGCCTGCGCAACGGCCCCGGGTACCCGTCCGATCTCGCCGACAAGATCGGCGTCTCACGACAGATCCTGTCCAACCATCTGGCGTGCCTGCGCGGCTGCGGCCTCGTGATCGCGATCCCGGAGGGCCGCCGTAGCCGGTATGAACTCGCAGATCCGCGAATCGCCAGGGCACTGGAGGACCTGGTCGGCCTCGCCCTCGCGGTCGATCCGTCGTCCTGCCCCGACGCGGCGACCGAGGACTGCTGCTGATGGCGTCGAACCTCGGGCTGCCCGCCCGTCCGCAGCGTGACGCCCCCGCGCCCGACGAGGCCCGCAAGCGGGTCCTCTCGCGCCGGATCCGACTGTTCGTCGGCGCCACCATCAGCTACAACGTCATCGAGGCGGCGATCGCGCTGACCGAGGGCACCAGGGTCTCGTCGGCGGCGTTGATCGGGTTCGGCCTCGACTCGGTGATCGAGGTGTCCTCCGCGGCTGCGGTGGCCTGGCAGTTCGCGGGCCGCGATCCCGAGGCCCGCGAGAAGGTCGCGCTGCGGATCATCGCCTTCTCCTTCTTCGCCCTGGCCCTCTACGTCAGCATCGACGCGCTCCGGTCCCTGTTCGGTCTCGGCGAGGCCCGCCACTCGACCGTGGGCATCGCGCTCGCCGCCGTCAGCCTGGCCGTCATGCCGGTCCTGTCCTGGGCGCAGCGGCGGGCCGGACGCGAACTCGGGTCGCTCTCCGCGGTGGCGGATTCGAAGCAGACCCTGCTGTGCACCTACCTGTCGGCGGTGCTGCTGGTCGGGCTCGCCCTAAACAGCCTGTTCGGGTGGTCATGGGCCGACCCGATCGCCGCCCTGGTCATCGCCGTCATCGCGGTACGGGAGGGCATCAACGCATGGCGGGGCGACCCCTGCTGCCCGACTCCGGCGGCCGCACGTCCGAGTGACGGCACGGGCGATCCCGACTGCGATTGCTGCGACTGACCCGAGCGACCAGCGGGCCACCTCGTTGGTCGCCTGATACCTCGCCCGAACCAGCCCATGTGATGTGCCTCACATGTAAAGCAGGCATGTACCCGGGTACTCCGACCGTTGTCGCGTACCTACCCCCGCGGGCAATGTGACAGGCACGGGGCGAAGGTTACGAAGGTGAGGTTTCCGCGATGTATCAAAACCAACTGCTGCACCCGCGCATGGAGCGTCGGGTCGACGAGATCGGCCGGCGAGACACGCGTACAGCGAGAGGTGAGGTATCCGGGGAAGCCGCACTCACCACGGGTCAGTCCTCGGGATCAGGTTCGATCGTGTCGTGGATGGTTGTGGAACCCGCACCGAACGAGACGCACGCGGAACTGATGCCGACCACGATCGCCATCGTCGATCTCGACGACGGCCGGCGGATCTACGCGTCGGTCGAGGGCGAGGTCCTGGTTCGGACTGGCCAGCCGGTGCGCCTGCTGCTCCACCCGGCGATCCGGGGTGCACGATTCCCCGTCCGGGGCGTGGTCGGCTCGATCGCCTGCGGGTGCCGTCAATGGAAGGAATCGACACACAAGCCGCCACCGCCGCCGCCACCGCCGCCGCACCACACGCATAACGGCGGCGACATCCTGGAGTGGTTCCTGCGACGGCGCGGCCGGACGACCCTGACGCGTTCAACCGAGGTAGAGAGGTCGCGATGATGTGGAGCCCATGCGCATATGCGCGGCGTTGGCCGGAGTTGTGGGAGCCGTTGAGTGACGCGGACCGGTGGGTGCTGTCGCAGACGCTGGCAGACGAACATTCCGAGGACGTGAGCCGCGAGGAGGTCGCGGACCTGGCTCGGTACCTGGCCGGGGACATCACGGCCGATGAGTACGAGCTTCGGGCAGCCTGGCGACAGGTCGGTGCGGAAACCGTGCAGCTCGATCACAGTGCGTTCGGCCCGCTCCGCCTCGACACCGTCGCCTGAACCGCCTCCGTCCCGGTGACCACCGGGGGAGCCGGACGCGAACGCCGTCGGTGCTAGGCAACTCCGGCGCGACGTGCCACCATCGTGAGGTGACCAGCAGACCCGCCGAGCCACAACGCCTTCGTGACCTCGCGCGGCTGCGCGGCGTCCGTGACCGGATGGACCGGGAGTACGCGCAGCCGTTGAACGTCGAGGCGCTCGCCCGCGACGCGCACATGTCGGCTGGGCATCTGAGCCGGCAGTTTCGGCTCGCGTACGGCGAGTCGCCGTATTCCTACCTGATGACCCGGCGCATCGAGCGCGCGATGGCGATGCTGCGTGTCGGCGACCTCAGCGTCACCGAGGTCTGCTTCGCGGTCGGCTGCTCGTCGCTGGGCACCTTCAGCACACGATTCACCGAATTGGTCGGGATGCCGCCGAGCGCCTACCGGGACCAGGCGCGCCCCGAGGGGGAGATGCCGTCCTGCGTCGCGAAGCAGGTGACAAGACCGATCAGGAATCGAGAAGCGCAGGCGGTGTCACCCCAATTAGCGTGAGCGCCATGGACATCAGAATTCACTCGGCCTTCCTCCCACACAACGACCGCGACGCCGCCCTGGCCTTCTACCGCGACACCCTCGGCTTCGAGGTCCGCAAGGAGGTCGGCTACAACGGGATGTACTGGATCACGGTCGGCCACCCGGACCAGCCCGACACCTCACTCGTCCTGCACCCGCCTGCCGCCGACCCCGGCGTCACCGAGGACGAGCGTCGCATGATCACCGAGATGATGGCCAAGGGGACGTACGCGATCCTCACCCTGGCCACCCCCGACCTGGACGACACCTTCGGCAAGCTGGTGGCGAACGGCGCGGACATCGTCCAGGAGCCGATCGATCAGCCGTACGGCATCCGCGACTGCGCCGTGCGGGACCCCGCAGGGAACCTGCTCCGAATCAACGAGGTGCGCTGACATGACCTCCACCAAGCCCATGACCACCATCAAGTCCCTCGTCCTCGAGGTACCGGACCCCTCGTCCGCCGAGGCCTTCTACGCCGCTCTCGGCGTCGGCGACCGCGTCGGAGTACGCGCCTCGAAGGCACCGACCACCGGCTTCCGCGGCTACACCGTGTCGCTCGTGGTGTCCCGGCCGAACATCGTCGATGCCTTCGTCGGGGCCGCCCTCGACGGCGGCGCCACCACCCTGAAGCCGGCCAAGAAGGGGTTCTGGGGCTACGGCGGCGTCGTGCAGGCCCCGGACGGCGCGATCTGGAAGATCGCGACGTCCTCGAAGAAGAACGACGGACCGGCCACCAGGCAGATCGATGACATCGTGCTGCTGCTCGGCGTCGAGGACGTCAAGGCGACCAAGCAGTTCTACGTCGACCGCGGGCTGGAGGTGGGGAAGAGTTACGGCCGCAAGTACGTCGAGTTCGCCACCGCGCCCTCGGGCGTCAAGCTGGCGCTCTACGGGCGCCGCGCCCTTGCGAAGGACGCCGGCGTCTCCACGGACGGAACCGGATCGCACCGGATCGCCATCGGCAGCGATGCCGACCCCTTCACCGACCCGGACGGGTTCGCGTGGGAGACCGTGCCCGCGAGGTCGTGATCGACCGGCCACCAGGACCACGGCCGCGACAGCGGCCCGACAGAAGGGAAACGATGAGCACCGCCCCCAGGACCGCCGCGCAGTCGCCCGAGCTGCACGCCGCCGACAGTCACGACCTCATCCGCGTGACCGGCGCACGGGAGAACAACCTCAAGGACATCAGCGTCGAGCTCCCGAAGCGGCGGCTGACGGTGTTCACCGGTGTCTCCGGCTCGGGCAAGAGCTCACTGGTGTTCAGCACGATCGCCGCGGAGTCGCAGCGGATGATCAACGAGACCTACAGCTCCTTCGTGCAGGGCTTCATGCCGACCCTGGCGCGGCCGGAGGTCGACGTCCTGGAAGGGCTGACGACAGCGATCATCGTCGACCAGGAGCGGATGGGGTCGAACCCCCGGTCCACGGTCGGCACCGCCACCGACGCCAACGCGATGCTGCGCATCCTCTTCAGCCGGCTCGGGCAGCCCCACATCGGCTCGCCCCAGGCGTTCTCCTTCAACGTCGCCTCCGTCAGCGGTGCGGGCGCGGTCACCATGGAGAAGGGCGGACGGGAGGTGAAGGAGCGTCGCAGCTTCAGCATCACCGGCGGCATGTGTCTGCGGTGCGAGGGCAGGGGCAACGTCTCCGACTTCGACGTGACCGCGCTGTACGACGACAGCAAGTCGCTGAACGAGGGCGCGCTGTCGATCCCCGGCTACAGCATGGACGGCTGGTACGGCCGCATCTACCGTGGCTGCGGCTTCTTCGACCCCGACAAGCCGATCTCGAAGTTCACGAAGAAGCAGGTGAACGACCTGCTGTACAAGGAACCGACGAAGATCAAGGTCGACGGCGTCAACGTGACCTTCGAGGGCCTGATCCCGAAGATCCAGAAGTCGTTCCTGTCCAAGGACCGCGAGGCGATGCAGCCGCACATCCGGGCCTTCGTCGACCGCGCGATCACCTTCCAGATCTGCCCCGACTGCGACGGCACCCGGCTCAGCGAGGGGGCTCGATCCTCGAAGATCGAGGGCATCAACATCGCCGACGCCTGCGCGATGCAGATCAGCGATCTGGCCGACTGGGTCCGGGGTCTCGACGAACCGTCGGTGGCGCCGCTGCTGACGGCGCTGCGGCACCTGCTCGACTCGTTCGCGGATATCGGGCTTGGGTATCTCTCCCTTGACCGACCGGCAGGCACGCTGTCGGGCGGCGAGGCACAGCGCACCAAGATGATCCGCCACCTCGGCTCGTCGCTCACCGACGTCACCTACGTGTTCGACGAGCCGACAATCGGCCTGCACCCGCACGACATCCAGCGGATGAACGCCCTGCTGCTGCAGCTGCGGGACAAGGGCAACACGGTGCTCGTCGTGGAGCACAAGCCGGAAACCATCGTGATCGCCGACCACGTCGTCGACCTCGGCCCCGGCGCGGGCACCGCGGGCGGCACCGTCTGCTTCGAGGGCTCCGTGGAGGGGCTGCGGGGGAGTGACACCACGACCGGCCGCCACCTCGACGACCGGGCGGCGGTCAAGGAATCGGTGCGTTCCTCATCCGGTGCACTGGAGATCCGCGGCGCGTCGTCGCACAACCTCCAGGGCGTGGACGTCGACATCCCGCTCGGGGTGCTCTGCGTGGTCACGGGCGTCGCGGGCTCCGGGAAGAGCTCGCTGATCAACGGCTCGGTGTCCGGACGAGACGGGGTGGTCTCGATCGACCAGGGGGCGATCAAGGGCTCCCGGCGCAGCAACCCGGCGACCTACACCGGGCTGCTCGAGCCGATCCGCAAGGCTTTTGCGAAGGCCAACGGCGTGAAGCCGGCGCTCTTCAGCTCCAACTCCGAGGGCGCCTGCCCCACCTGCAACGGTGCGGGCGTCATCTACACCGACCTGGGCGTCATGGCCACCGTCGAATCCCCCTGCGAGGAATGCGAGGGGAAGCGGTTCCAGGCGTCGGTGCTCGAGTACACGCTCGGCGGCCGGAACATCGCCGAAGTGCTCGCGATGCCGGTGGCCGAGGCGGAGCAGTTCTTCGGGGGCGGCGGGCAGGAGCGCAGCGACCGGGGGAATGTCACAGGCGAGGCGCGGATCCCGGCGGCGCACAAGATCCTGCAGCGGCTCGCCGACGTCGGGCTCGGCTATCTCAGCCTCGGCCAGCCGCTCACCACGCTGTCCGGCGGCGAGCGTCAGCGCCTCAAGCTGGCCACCGCCATGGCCGAGAAGGGCGACGTCTACATCCTCGACGAGCCGACGACCGGTCTGCATCTCGCCGACGTCGAAAACCTGCTCGGCCTGCTGGACCGCCTCGTCGACTCCGGCAAGTCGGTCATCGTCATCGAGCACCACCAGGCGGTGATGGCGCACGCCGACTGGATCATCGACCTCGGCCCCGGCGCGGGTCACGACGGCGGCCGGATCGTCTTCGAGGGCACACCCACCGACCTCGTCGCCGCGCGCTCCACCCTCACCGGCGAGCACCTCGCGGCCTACGTCGGCGCCTGACCGGAAACCCGAACCGACAC
>NZ_JBSGTR010000099.1:0-10897 GCF_053607505.1 Rhodococcus sp. NPDC055112 | reverse complement strand
GACAGGGTGTGGGAGAGTAGGACACCGCCGAACATAAATTGCGAATGCCTCGCATCACAGTCTTGAAAGAGACTGCGATGCGAGGCATTTCGCATATCCGGGGCACACACGAGACGCACGGGCGGGCAGACCGCCGCGGGCCGGCCGAGTGCGCACCTACCGGCGTCCCTACTCGGTCGATACCCCGACAACTGCACACTCGACCCCACCGCGGGCCCGGCCCAGTGTGCACCTACCGGCGTCCCCACTCGGCCGATACCCCATCAACTGCACACTCGACCCCACCGCGGGCCCGGCCCAGTGTGCACCTACCGGTGTCCCTTCTCGGCCGATACCCCGACAACTGCACACTCGACGCCAAAAACCCGGCCGTCGAGTGGACGGCCGGGTGGCTCAAGTACTGCGGGATCAGCTCAGCAGGTGCGCGCAGCGCAGCAGGCCGAGATGGCTGTACGCCTGCGGGTGATTGCCCAGCGAACGCTCGGCCACCGGGTCGTACTCCTCGCTGAGCAGTCCGGTGGGACCGGCCGCATCGACCAATTGCGCGAACAGGGCCTCGGCGTCCGAGCGTTCCCCGATCAGCAGGTAGGCCTCGATCAACCAGGCCGCGCACAGGTGGAATCCACCCTCGCCGCCGGGCAGGCCGTCGTCGTGGTGGTACCGGTACACGGTCGAGCCGCTGCGCAGCTCAGCCTCGGTGGCCCGGACCGTCGCGATGAACCGCGGATCGGTCGGGTCGATGAGCCCGGAGAGCCCGATGTGCAGCGTCGCCGCGTCCAGGTCGGTGCCGTCATAGGCGGCGGTGTACGAGAGCGCACGATCGCTCCAACCGCGATCCTTGACTTCGTCGGCGATCTCGGCCCGTAGTGCCGTCCATCCGGGGCGGGACTGCCGGCCGAAACGCTCGGCGAGGGTCAGAGCCCTGTCGACGGTGACCCAGCACATGACCTTCGAGTACACGTGGTGGCGGGGGTTCCCGCGGATCTCCCAGATGCCGTTGTCCGGTTCGTCCCAGCGGCGCTCGACCGCGGAGACCATGGCCTGCACCAGGTTCCAATCGGCGTCGGTGAGCACATCGGTCGGTCCTGCCTTCTCGCGGGCCTCGGCGAGGTGCGAGATCAGGTCGACGATGGGACCGAAGACGTCGAGCTGCACCTGCGAGTTCGCGGCGTTGCCGACTCGGACCGGGCGTGAGCCCGAGTACCCGGGCAGGGAGTCGAGCACCGCCTCGGGCGGCAGGTTGGCGCCGTAGATCGTGTACAGCGGATGCAGGCGCTCGGGACCGGGCAGCGTCTCGAGCACGCCGTGCACCCACTCCAGGAAGTCCTCGGCCTCGCCCAGCGAGCCGAGCGAGACGAGGGCGGACGCGGTCAGTGACGCGTCCCGGAGCCAGCAGTAGCGGTAGTCCCAGTTGCGGACGCCACCGATCTCCTCGGGCAGCGAGGTGGTGGCCGCGGCCAGGATCGATCCCGAGTCGGCGTGCACGAGCCCTCGCAGCGTCAGGGCGGAGCGCTTCATCAGCCCGCGCTTGCGGGCGGGCAGGGTCAGGCCGTCCGCCCAGTCGCTCCAATACGACTCGGCCAGCGACCTGCGCTCCGACTCCGGCACGGTGGTCGGTCCGAGTTCGGTGGTACCGCAGCGCAGTTCGAGGACGACCGGTCCCTGCGACGGGTCGACGACCGCGCGCGCGCTCTGCTGGACACCGTCGCTGGTGATCTCCCACTCGACGCCGGGGGAGCGCAGCACGAGCGGATCGCTGGTGCCGTACACCCGAAGGCCGTCGGCCTCCTGCTCGAGGTGCACCTGCACCTGTCCGAACTCGGGACGCGGCGCGAAGGTCACCACGGCCTTGGCCTGACCCGTGATCACGCGGGTGAGGTCGGTGCGGCCCTGGTCGACGTCGTGGGGCAGGTAGTCGGTGACCTGCAGACTCGCCCAACGGGTCTCGACGGTCATGGTGCCGTCGACGTACCGCTGGCTGAGCGGCAGCGCCTCCCGCAGGGGGCCCACCGTGAAGTGGCCCGCGCCGACGCCGCCGACCAGGTGCGCGAACACCGCGGCGGAATCGGGCTCCGGATGGCAGAGCCAGGTCAGGGTGGCGTCGGGGGTCAGCAGCGCGACCGTCCTCGGGTTCGCCAGCATGCTGAGACGCTCGATCGGGGTGGCGCTTTCACCGTGGAGCCAGGTGCGCCGCTCCTCGAGCAGGAACGCCAGCGCCGCGGAGACGTCCTCGGTGCTCGACACCCGGAACTCGGCGAGCGATTCGCCGGGGCCGACCTTGACTCCGAGATCCGGTCCCTGGAGCCGGCTGAACGCCTTCTCGTCGGTGATGTCGTCGCCGAAGAACACGGTGGCCGAGGCGCCCTCACGGTGCCGCAGGATGTCGAGTGCCTCGCCCTTGTCGGTGGTGATCACCGCGAGTTCGATCACTGCCTTGCCCTCGGTGACCTGTACGCCGTTCCAGGTGGCGGCACCGCCCCGCACGCGTGACAGCGCCGCCTCGGCGATCTCGGGAGTGGCGTTGCGCACGTGCAGGGCGGTGCTGGCCGGCTTGGTCTCGACGGTGACGCCGGTGCCCGCGGCGGCGACGGCCTGCAGCTCCTCGGTGATCTCGCGGAGCAATCGCTTGGCGTCGTCGTCGATCTCGCGCACGAAGCCGACATCGAACTCGGAGCCGTGGCTGCCGACCAACTGCACCTCGACCGGAAGTCGGGACAGCATCGCCAGGTCCCGGAGCGCACGGCCCGAGATCACCGCCGATGTGGTGGCGGGCAGGCTCGCCAGCGCCCGGAGGGCCCGCACGGACTCGGCGTGCGGGAAGGCTTTCGCGGGGTCGGAGACGATGGGCGCCATCGTGCCGTCGTAGTCCGACGCCACGAGGAGCCGAGGCGTCCTCGCCACTGATACGAGACGCCTGCGAAGCTCGACGGGTAGGTCTTGCGCACTCACTGCGCAAAGTCTACTTACGCGACGCCCGGATCCTTGTAACCGCCGCCGAGAAGGAGTTCCACGGTCAGTTCCAGTCGCTTGGCGACATCCGTCGCGGACGAGCGACGGGTGAGCCACGCGACGAGGTTCGAGAGCCACACATCGGAAATGACGCGGGCGATCGCGAGCTGCTCCTCGCTCGGGTCGCCGTCACTCATCGCGCGGGCGAACAGCGAGTCCATCAGCTTGCCGACCTGATCGACCTCGGCGGCCGCGGAGGCGTCGGCGAACATGAAGGCGCGGGTCATGGCCTCGGTGAGCAGGGGATCGCGCTGCATCGCCCTGGTGATCTGGCCGAGAATCAGGTGCATGCGCTCGATCGGGGTGTCGCCGGGCGGCAACTTCCTGCGGGAGTCGATCTTCTCGAACTCGCGGGCGAGCGAGGACACCAGGAGGTGGACCTTGGACGGGAAGTACCGGTACAGGGTTCCCACCGCGACATCGGCTCGCTCGGCGACGGCGCGCATCTGCACGGCCTCGTACCCGCCCTTGGACGCGAGGGCCAGCGTGGCGTCGAGGATCCGCTTGCGACGTTCGCGCTGGGCATTGGAACTGAGATCCTCGTCGGTCAGCGTCGAAACGGCCCCGTTGGTCGAGGCGGTCTTAGCCGCGGAACGGGTTCGAGATGAGGAGGTCATCCACAGATTCCTTGGTATCGGCGAGTAGTTGAGTTCGTGCAGTTCGTGCCAGGTCTTGACTCTTGCCCGGCCCACATATTAGAACACGTTCTAGACAAATTTGTCAGTAATGAAAGGTTGGCCTCCCTTGTGACAATCGCCACGACAGACGAGCAGCGTGCCGTCCAGGAATCGATTCAGGCCTGGGCTCGCGCGACGAACCCGATCGAGACGCTACGGCAGGGGCCGGCCGATTCGTGGCGGTCGCACTGGTCCGCCATCGCGGACCTCGGCCTCTTCTCGGTCGCGCAGGCCGAGGAGGTCGGCGGCGCCGACGGCGAGATCGTCGACCTCGCGGTGATGCTCGAGCAGGCGGCCGCGGCGCTTGCCGCGGGTCCGGTGCTCTCGACCGCGCTCGCGGCCCTGGTCGTCGGCCGCAGCGGCGAGGCCGCGGCCAAGCAGTGGGGTCCCGAACTGGCCGAGGGCAACCTGCCGGTCGGCGTCGTGGTCGACGGCGTCGTGACGGCCGAGGCCGACGGTGATGGCGGCCTGGTCCTCAGCGGTGAGGCCGGGCTCGCGCTCGGCGGCGCGCCCGGTGTCGGCGTGCTGCTCGCGGCCTCGCGCGGCGACGACACCGTGTGGTGCCTCATCGACGCCGAGGCGGACGGACTGACCGTCGAGGCGTTGGAGAACGTCGACGTGAGCACCCCGCTGGGCCGGGTCTCCTGCGCGGGTGTCCGGGTGAGCGCGGACCGGGTCGTCGCCGGGCTGCGCCCGGGACTGGTCAGGGACCTGGCCGCGACGCTGGTGGCCGCGGAGGCGGCGGGTGTGGCGGGCTGGTGCCTGCGGACCGCCGTCGAGTACGCGAAGATCCGCGAGCAGTTCGGCAAGCCGATCGGTTCGTTCCAGGCCATCAAGCACCTGTGTGCCGAGATGCTGTGCCGTGTGGAGCAGACCCGGGCCGTGGCCTGGGACGCCGCGGTCGCGGCGGAGACGGACGCGGAACTGCCCATCGCGGCGGCGGTCGCCGCGTCGGTGGCCCTCGACGCCGCGGTGGACACCGCCAAGGACTGCATCCAGGTGCTCGGTGGCATCGGCTTCACCTGGGAGCACGACGCGCACTTCTACCTGCGGCGAGTCCTCTCGCTGCGGCAGCTGCTCGGCGGCGGCGCGTACTGGCGGGCGCGGGTCGCGGAGCTCACCCAGGCGGGCGAGCGCAGGCACCTGACCGTCGACCTGGGTGACCTCGAGGCCTCGCGCCCCGAGGTGCGCGCCGAGATCGAGGCGATCGTCGCGCTGCCCGAGGACGAGCGCCGGATCGCGTTCGCGGAGTCCGGCTACCTCGCGCCGCACTGGCCCGAGCCGTACGGAAAGTCCGCGAAGGCCGCCGAACAGATCCTGGTCGGCGAGGAGCTGGTGCGCGCCGGACTGGAGACCCCGAACCTGGTGATCGGGTGGTGGGCGGTGCCGACCATCCTCGAGCACGGCACACCGGAACAGATCGAGCGCTTCGCGGTTCCGACGCTGCGCGGCGACGTGATCTGGTGCCAGCTCTTCAGCGAGCCGGGCGCGGGCTCGGACCTCGCCGCGCTGCGGACCACCGCCGAGAAGGTCGAGGGCGGTTGGCGCCTGCAGGGCCAGAAGGTGTGGACTTCGCTTGCCATGGAGGCGGATTGGGCGATCTGCCTGGCGCGCACCGACAAGGACGCACCCAAGCACAAGGGCATCACGTACTTCCTGGTCGACATGCGCAGCGCGGGCATCCGCATCTCGCCGCTGCGTGAGATCACCGGCGACGCGCTGTTCAACGAGGTCTTCCTCGACGACGTCTTCGTGCCCGACGACGGCGTGGTCGGGCAGGTCAACGGCGGGTGGAAGCTGGCCCGCACCACGCTGGCCAACGAGCGGGTCGCGATGAGCGGCGGCTCCTCGCTGGGCAAGGCGATGGAGGAACTGCTCGAGCTGGCCGAGCGCGGCGGCCCGAACGCTGTCACCGAGGACCGGATCGGGTTCCTGATCGGCGAGGCCATGGTCGGCTCGCTGCTCGAGCACCGCACCACCCTGCGTCAGCTCGACGGACAGGACCCGGGTCCGGAGTCGAGCGTGCGCAAGCTGGTCGGTGTCCGGCATCGCCAGGCGGTCGCGGAGTTCGCGCTGGAGCTGTCCGGGCCGGGCGGCGCCGTCGAGGGCCCGCTGTCCCGGGAGTTCCTGAACACCCGGTGCCTCTCGATCGCAGGCGGCACCGAGCAGATCCTGCTGACGGTGGCCGCGGAACGGATCCTCGGGCTGCCGCGGGACTAGCTGCGGCAGGAAGTGTCCGGCACGGGGGCGAAGCGTTGCTCTCGTGCCGGACACGAACCGTTGTCCCCGGGCAGGGGAGCTGATACAACTAGAACAGGTTCTAACTCGTAGGCGGGATTGTTCAGCGTGGATTTCTCTCTGGATCAGACACAAGAAACGGTGGCGGAGATCGTCGTGGGGCTATTGGCCCGCGAGGTCTCCGATCCCGCCGATACCAGCGGCTTCAACCCAGCGTTGTGGGAGGCGATGGCGAAGGCCGACCTGCTCTCACTCGCGGTGCCCGAGCGGCTCGGCGGCGCCGGGCTTGGCCTGCCCGAGGTGTTGCCACTGCTCACCGAGACCGGCCGCGGTGCCGCGCCGGTGCCGGCGCTGGCCACCCTCGGCTTCGGCCTGCTCCCCGTGCTCGCACTGGGGACACCGGAACAGCAGGACGCGATCCTCGCCGAGGTGGCGACGGGGCGGGTGCTCACCGCGGCTCTGAACGAGCCGGGCGCGGCGTTTCCGACGTCGCCCTCGACCACCGCGGTCGCGGACGGTGACGGTGTCGTCGTCAACGGCCTGAAGGTCGCCGTTCCGTTCGCCGACCTCGCCTACCGGATCCTGGTGCCGACCGACGCGGGCGTCGTGCTCGTCGCGCCAGACGCCCCCGGCGTCACGCTGGCCAAGATCTCCTCGTCCTCGGGCAGCCCGGAGTTCTCGGTGCGGCTCGACGGCGTCCGGGTCCCCGCCGCGGAGGTCCTGGGCGGCGACAACGCCACCCTGTACCGGATCGCGCTCGCGAGCATCGGTGCGTACACCGACGGACTGCTCGCAGGCGCCACCACGCTGACCGCCGAGCACCTGCGCACCCGTGAGCAGTTCGGCAAGCCCCTGGCCACCTTCCAGGCCGTGGCCCAGCAGATCGCCGACGTCTACGTCACCTCGCGGACCCTGCACGTCTCGGCGCTGGCGTCGGGCTGGCGGGTGGCCGAGGGCCTCGAGTCGGATGACGACCTCGAGGTGCTGGCCTACTGGATCGCGGCCGAGGTGCCCGCCGCGATGCGCACGCTGCACCACCTGCACGGCGGGTTGGGTGTGGACGTGACCTACCCGATGCACCGCTACTTCTCCATTGCCAAAGACCTGGCCCGCCTCGTTGGCGGCGCCTCATCTCGACTCGACCTCGTGGGGGCCCGGTGTTCATCGATCTGACACCCGAACAGCGTGAGCTGCAGGCGGAACTCCGCCGTTACTTCGCCGGCCTGATCTCTCCGGAGGAGGCCGAGATCATGCTCACCGAGCGGCACGGCCCCACCTACCGCGAGGTCATTCGCCGGATGGGCAAGGACGGCTGGCTCGGCGTCGGCTGGCCGGTGGAGTTCGGCGGCCGTGGCTTCGGCGAGATCGAACAGCAGATCTTCGTGAACGAGGCTGTGCGAGCGGATGTTCCGCTACCTTCGGTCACCCTGCAGACCGTCGGCCCGACGCTGCAGACCTACGGAACCGAAGAGCAGAAGCGCAAGTTCCTGCCCTCGATCCTCGCGGGCGAAGTGCACTTCGCGATCGGCTACTCCGAGCCGGAAGCAGGCACCGACCTGGCTGCGCTGCGCACCACCGCGGTGCGCGATGGCGATGAGTACATCGTCAACGGCCAGAAGATCTTCACCACCGGTGGCCACGACGCCGACTACATCTGGCTCGCCGTGCGCACCGGCGACGCGGACTCGCGCCACCGCGGCATCTCGATCCTGATCGTGGACACCAAGGATCCCGGTTTCACGTGGACCCCGATCATCACCGCCGACGGCGCGCACCACGTCAACGCCACCTACTACTCCGACGTCCGCGTCCCCGCGAGCATGCTGGTCGGGGAGGAGAACAAGGGCTGGCGCCTGATCACCACCCAGCTCAACCACGAGCGCGTCATGCTCGGACCGGCCGGCCGTGTCGCGGGCCTGTACGAGAAGGTGCACGAGTGGGCGGCCAAGCGGGACCTGCTCTCCGAGCCGGACGTGCAGCGCGGCCTCGGCGAGATCCACGCGACCTACCGGCTCAACGAGCTCCTCAACTGGCAGGTGGCTGCGGCGACCGGCGACGTGGACATCGCGGACGCATCGGCGACGAAGGTCTTTGCCACCGAGCGCATCCAGCGTGTCGGCCGGATCGCGGACGAGATCATCGGCGCGCACGGCGACCCGGGTGACCCGGAGACCGCGAAGCTGATGCGCTGGCTCGACGTGCAGGTCAAGCGGAACGTGGTGATCACCTTCGGCGGCGGCGTCAACGAGGTCATGCGCGAGCTCATCGCGATGGCCGGCCTCGGCCTGCCGAAGGTGCCCCGATGACCGCGACGGAGGTTTCAGTGAGCGACAAGGAAGCATCGATCCTCGCGGCGGCCGAACGGGTACGGGCGGGCGGCGCCAGCAAGGCGCGCGCGGGCCGCGACCCGATCAACATGCCGATGATCCGCAACTGGGTGGAGGCGATCGGCGACGAGAACCCCATCTACGTCGACGAGGACGCCGCCGTCGCGGCAGGCCACGGCGGCATCGTCGCACCGCCCGCCATGGCGCAGGTCTGGACGATGCGCGGACTGGGTGCCGTGCGCGAGGAGGACGATCCGCTCGGCCGGATGACGGAGATCCTCGACGAGGCCGGGTACACGTCGGTGGTCGCGACGAACTGCGACCAGACGTACCACCGCTACGTCCGCCCGGGCGAAGAGGTGACCATCGAGTCGGTCCTCGAAGACGTTGTGGGACCGAAGAAGACGGGCCTGGGCGAGGGCTGGTTCTTCACGACCAGGAACTTCTGGAAGGTGGGCGACGAGGTCGTCGCCGAGATGCTCTTCCGGATCCTGAAGTTCGCGCCCCCGGCGAAGGAGGCGCCCGCTCCCGTCGGGGAGGCGTCGTCGAGCCTGGGCGAGTCGCTCGACGATCTCGACCCGACCCGGATGCTGCGTCCCTCGCAGTCGCGCGACACCGAGTTCTTCTGGGAGGGAGTCGCGGCGCACGAGCTGCGTCTCCAGCAGCGCCAGGACGGTTCGCTGCAGCACCCCCCGGTGCCTGCGATCTGGAAGGACAAGTCGGAGCGGACGGACTACGTCGTGGCCTCGGGGCTCGGCACCGTCTTCAGCTACGTCGTGCACCACGCGCCGAAGGTGCCGGGGCGTTCGCTGCCGTTCGTCGTCGCGCTCGTGGAGCTCGCGGAGGGCGTGCGGATGCTCGGCGAGCTCCGTGGCGTCGACCCGAGCGAGGTCACGATCGGGATGCCGGTGCAGGTGGAGTTCCTCGACCTGCCGGGCGACGACGAGACCGGACAACAGCCGTGGACGCTGTACGCGTGGCGTCCCGTGAAGGAGTCGTAGCGATGACGAACACTCTCTCCGCCCAGGTGGGGGAGACCCTGCCCGCCCTGTCCATCCACGGCGACCCGACCTTCATCGTGTCGACGGCGTTGGCCACCAGGGACTTCCAGGATGTCCACCACGACCGGGACAAGGCGCAGCAGCGCGGCTCGAAGGACATCTTCGTCAACATCCTCACCGACACCGGGCTGGTGCAGCGGTACGTCACCGACTGGGCCGGTCCGCGTGCCGTGATCAAGTCGATCAAGTTGCGGCTCGGTGTGCCCTGGTACGCCTACGACACGCTGACCCTGACCGGTGCCGTTTCCTCGGTGGAGGACGGCCTCGTCACCCTCGACATCGTCGGCAAGGACAGCCTCGGTGACCACATCAAGTCGACGGTCACCCTCGTGATGGATGGAGCAGCCCAGTGAGCGACCTGTCCGGCAAGGCCGCGATCGTCGGCATCGGCGCCACCGACTTCTCCAAGGACTCGGGGCGAAGCGAGCTGCGCCTCGCCGCCGAGGCGGTGCAGGCCGCGCTCGACGACGCGGGCCTGAAGCCGTCCGACGTGGACGGCCTCACCTCGTTCACCATGGACACCAACACCGAAGTGGCCGTGGCCCGTTCGGTCGGCATCCCGAACCTGAAGTTCTTCTCCCGCATCCACTACGGCGGCGGCGCGGCCTGCGCCACCATCCAGCAGGCCGCGATGGCCGTGGCCACCGGTGTTGCCGACGTGGTCGTGGCGTACCGGGCGTTCAACGAGCGCTCGGGAATGCGCTTCGGGCAGGTGAACTCGGCGCTGGTGCAGCAGGTGAACTCCTCCGGTACCGACAACGCCTTCTCGTACCCGCACGGGCTGAGCACCCCGGCGTCCTTCGTCGCGATGATCGCGCAGCGGTACATGCACGTGTACGGCGCCACCAGCCGGGATTTCGGGGCGGTGGCGGTCGCCGACCGCAAGCACGCGGCGACCAACCCGAACGCATTCTTCTACGGCAAGCCGATCACGATCGAGGAACACCAGGCCTCGCGGTGGATCGCCGAGCCGCTGCACCTGCTGGACTGCTGCCAGGAGACCGACGGCGGCATCGCCATCGTCGTGACCTCGCCGGAGCGCGCGAAGGACCTGCCCAACACGCCGGCGATCATCGCCGCCGCGGCGCAGGGCAGCGGGGCCGATCAGTACATCATGACCAGCTACTACCGGGACGGCCTGAGCGGTCTGCCGGAGATGGGGCTGGTCGGCGACCAGCTGTGGGCACAGTCGGGGCTGCGTCCGCAGGACATGCAGACCGCGGTGCTCTACGACCACTTCACCCCGTACGTGCTGATGCAGCTCGAGGAGCTCGGCTTCTGCGGCCGCGGCGAGGCCAAGGACTTCATCGCAGACGGCGCCATCGAGCTGGGCGGGCGCCTGCCGCTGAACACCCACGGTGGGCAGCTGGGCGAGGGCTACATCCACGGCATGAACGGCATCGCCGAGGGTGTCCGCCAGATCCGCGGCACCTCGGTGAACCAGGTTCCTGACGTGCAGAACGTCCTGGTGACGGCAGGCACCGGTGTGCCGACCTCCGGGCTGGTCCTCACGGCGTAGGCGCCTCCGGCGCCCGTGCGCGGTTGACGAGTGCGAGGGCGCGTCCCCCCCCCCCCGGCGCCGGCG
>NZ_JBSGTR010000098.1:0-10917 GCF_053607505.1 Rhodococcus sp. NPDC055112 | reverse complement strand
GCAGGTCCGGAGCCCTTGTCGGTTGAGGGGGTGTCAGGAACCGAGGCTCCCGGTCCCGAGCGAACCGCCGTCGGAGGAACCCGACTGCGGGAGGTCGTTGCCGTTGGAGTCGGGGCGGTGGATCCGGACGGTGACGGGCGCCGTGCCGTCGGCCTGGACGGTCACGATGCGAGCGCCATCCGCGGACGTCACCCGGCCGCCCTTGACCTCGCTGACGTATCCGCCGGGGTAGTGCAGGTCGGAGACGTAGATCTCAGTGGTCTGGGCGGACGGGTGCGGCTGGTAGGTGTACTCGAAATCGCCACCGTCCGCGTTGAACTGGAGCTTTCCGGGGACACCGGCGGTGGCCCGCGGGTAGGTGCGAACGAGCTGCTTGCCCACCTCACCGCTGAACGGGTCGCCGCCGTTGTAGTGCCAGTACTGCCATCCGATGTTTCGACCATCGGCTCGTGACACGGTGGCCTTCAGTGTGTTGGGATCGATGTCGCCGAACTCGGTGACCAGCGCGGGTCGGTTGGTGCGGGCCTGCAGGGCCTCGATGTTCGACCAGGTGCGGTCGTGCTGTGCCGGGCACAGGGTCGCCACCCACTTCGGTAGCCCGCTGTAGATGCTCAGCTGGCTGGGGATGCAGTAGTCGTGCACGGAGAACGCCACGTTGGGATCGGAGATGGGCTGCTTGCCCAGGTTGCTCGGCATCAGCTGGTTCCACGTCACATTGGGCTCCCAGAAGACGGGCACCTCGGCGTTCGCATCCCGGATGTAGGTGGTCACCTTCTCGAGGGCGGCCTGGTACTTCTTGTCGAAGTCCGAGCAGCCGAGGGGGAAGCAGCTCAGGTAGGGCGATCCCGGCCACGGTTCGTTCAGCACTTCGATGCCGAGGACCGCCGGCTTGCCGTTGACCTTCGCGGCCAGGGCGGCGAGGGCGGTGCCGAGGTGATCCTGCACGCCGTGGGTGTTGTCCCAGACCTCGTCCCAGCCCTTGTTCATGCTCGGCATCAGGTAGTTCATCGGGAATCCGGGGTTGTCCTCGCCCGCGGCCGGCCTCGCCTCGATGGACCACGCCGGGAACCCGTTGCCGCCCCATGGGCTGCCGAGCGAGTCCTGGTGGTTGTCCAGCAGCACGTAGATGCCGCGGGCGCCGAGCAGATCGACCGTGCTGGCGACCCGGTTCAGATAGGCGGTGTCGATTTGATCGCGCGTTGGCATCAGTGCGTCGAAGGACACGCCCAGTCGGACGCTGTTGAACCCGTGCCGGGCGAGCAGGTCGGCCTCGCCCGCCGTGATGGTGTCGGTGAGGTACGGAGCCTCCTTGTCGACGCTGTTGACTCCGTGCAGCAGGAGCGCGCGGCCGTGTCCGTCGACTAGGGTGCGGCCCTCGACGCGCACCTGACTGACCGGCGCTCCGTGTGGTTGATCGGCGGTGGCGACCGCGGGTATGCACGCCGCCGCGATTCCGAGTGTGGCGATGCCTACCGCCAGCAATCTGCGCATCAGTTTCCTCCAGGGAACGTCGAACCAGGACGTTTGTCCAGATCGCGGAGATGGTAGGGAGGCTTCCCGCGTCGCACAATGGCTTTTCGAGAATTCGGTCCGGCACTTTTATCCGGCGTTGCGTGGCTCGGGATCTGCCGATGGACCTGTAGACAGGTAGACATGCTCACCGTTTCCGCCTACGCAGCGACCAGTGCCGACGGACCGCTCGAGAAGGTCGGCATCGAGCGCAGGGACCTCGGCCCGCTCGACGTGCTCATCGAGATCAAGTACTCGGGCATCTGCCACTCCGACATCCACACCGCGCGCAACGAGTGGGGCGGTACGCACTATCCGGTGGTGCCGGGCCACGAGATCGCGGGCGTCGTCACGGCGGTGGGCTCCGAGGTCACCCGGCACCGGATCGGGGACCGCGTCGGCGTCGGCTGCTTTGTCGATTCCTGTGGCGCATGCGGCCCCTGTGCGTCCGGGGACGAGCAGTACTGCACCAAACGCGTTGTCCAGACCTACAACTCGCGTGTCGGCGATGGTGAGTACACGATGGGCGGGTATTCCACCCACATCGTGGTCACCGAGGGGTTCGTGCTCAGCATCCCGGACGGTCTCGCACTGGACGTCGCGGCGCCGCTGCTCTGCGCGGGCATCACGCTGTACTCACCCCTGCGGCACTGGGGCGCGGGCCCCGGCAAGCAGGTGGCGATCATCGGCATGGGTGGGCTCGGGCACGTCGGGGTGAAGATCGCCGCTGCGCTCGGTGCGGAGGTGACCGTGCTGAGCCAGACGCTGAGCAAGCAGGAGGACGGCCTGCGTTTCGGTGCCCACCACTATCACGCGACGAGCGACCCCGCGACCTTCAAGGCGCTGCGGTCGAGGTTCGACCTGATCCTCAACACCGTCTCGGTGAACCTCGACATCGACCTGTACATGTCGACGCTCGCGGTCAACGGGGCGCTGGTGGAGCTCGGCCTGCCCGAGAAGCCGATCCGGGTCAGCGGATTCTCGCTCGCGGCGAACCGGCGCAGCCTGGCAGGGTCGATGGTGGGCGGGATCGCGGAGACGCAGGAGATGCTGAACTTCTGCGCCGAGCACGGGATCGGCGCGGAGATCGAGGTGATCCCCGCGGACCGCATCAACGAGGCCTACGACCGGGTGGTGCGCAGCGATGTGCGCTACCGATTCGTGATCGACGCCGGGACCTTCTGACGCGGTCCGCGTCGGTTCAGTCGGTGCGCTCTTGCGTGGTCCGTCGCACGAGCCGCACGAGATCGCCTGCGGGACCGTCGAGTTGGCGGGGAGGCCGCCAGACGGCCCGGAGGGTCCTGCCGAGCTCGAGGCCGTCGACGTGGATCACCCGCAGCTCGCCGGTCCGCACCTGGTCCTTGACCGCGAGCGTGCTGAGAACCGCGGGTCCAACCCCGCCGAGCACGCTCGTCCGGATGGCGGCGGCACTGCCCAGCTCGAGGATCGGCTGGGCGCGCTCGTACTCCTGCAGGGCCAGGTCGAGCGTGGTCCTCGTGCCCGAACCGGGCTCCCGGACCAGCAGCGAGGTGGCGGCGAGCTCGGCGATGGTCAGCGGCCGTCGTCGACGGGTCCACGGGTGGTCGGGCGGAACGACCACGACCAGCTGGTCACGAGCGACGGTGATGCTGTGCAGCGAGGACGGGACCGAGGGTGACTCGACGAAACCGACATCGCAGGAGCCGTCGGTGACACAGTCGAACACCTGAGCCGAGTTGCGAACCTGCAGATGGACCGTCACATCGGGATTCAATCCCCGGAACCGGCCCAGCCATCCCGGCATCAGGTGCTCGGCCACGGTCATGCTGGCACCGATGGTCAGCTCCGCCGACCGCTCGGCGCGCATCCCCTCGGCGACATCGAGCAGTTGGCTTGCGTCGGCGAGGACCTGGCGCGCCCAGTGGGCGATGACGGTTCCCTGGGGCGTCAGCGTCGAGCCGGTCGGCTTGCGCTGCAGCAGGGGCATTCCGAACTGCCGCTCGAGTTGCTTCATGGATCGGCTGGCGTTCGGCTGCGCGATGCCCGCGATCCGGCTGGCGGCGCTGAGGCTCCCGTGGTCGTCGACGCCGACGAGCAGTTCGAGGACGCCCATCTCGGGCCAGCGGCGGGTCATACGCGCATGGTATGCCTATCGGGATCTCCATATCATTGTGATATGAGGTGTTGGCAAATCGCCGGCTACCGTACTTAGCTCGGGTAACGGACAGTCGATGCATGAGCAGAGAACTGGGCGGGTCGAATCTCGTTCGCGATCGGGCCGACGCGGATACGCCGCCCGTACGGCCGGGCGCCGAGCTGACCGATGTCCTCCCCGGCATCGCGCTCAGCGTGGTCGGCACGCTGGTCGCGATGGGGGTGGGGCGGCTCGTGCCCGCCGTGAGCCCGATGCTGATCGCGATCGTGGCGGGGGCGCTCGTGGCGAACCTGTTCACGATCGCGCCGCGGTTTCGCCCCGGTCTGGCCTTCTCGTCCAAGCGCCTGCTGCGGGTGGGCATCGCGCTGCTCGGCCTGCAGCTGATGTTCAGCGACATCCTCGGGCTCGGCTGGGGCGTCATCGCGGTTGTCGTCGCGATCGTGTGCCTCGGTATGGCCGGGACCATGTACGCAGGCAAGCTGCTCGGACTGTCGTGGACCCAGCGGGTCCTCATCGCCTGTGGATTCTCGATCTGCGGCGCGGCGGCGGTCGCGGCCGCGGACGGGGTCATCGACGCCCGCGAGGAGGAGCTGCTCACCGCGGTCGCCCTCGTGGTCATCTTCGGCACCCTGATGATCCCGGCGATCCCGCTCCTGTCGAGCGCCATGGGGCTCGGCGAGGAGGCCGCCGGTATGTGGGCGGGCGGTGCCATCCATGAGGTCGCCCAGGTGGTTGCGGCTGGTGGAGCGATCGGCGGGGCCGCGTTGGCCGTCGCCACCGTCGTCAAGCTCGCCCGGGTGCTCATGCTCGCCCCGGTGATGGCCTACCTGAGCGTGCGCAGTCGGCGCCTGCCCGCAGGCGGCGCCGGTGCCGCTCAGCGCCCGCCGCTCGTTCCGCTGTTCGTGCTGGCCTTCATCGCGTGTGTGGGGCTGCGGTCGACCGGGTTGCTGCCCGGATCGGTCCTGGCCGTGGCAGGAATGGCGCAGACGGCGCTGCTCACCGCCGCGATGTTCGCCCTCGGCGCCGGGGTGCGCCTGGCTGTCATCCGGGACGTCGGCCCCCGTCCCTTCGTGCTGGCGAGCCTGTCGACCGTCTGGGTTGCGTCGATCGCGCTGGTGGGCGTCCTGCTGGTGAGCTGAACCCCGGACCACCCCTGGTCGTCGTCCCGATCGAGCGCCATACTCGGTGCATGCCCGGGTGCGCGCGCTGCGGTGGCGGCTGCCAGGGGAGATCCGGGCGCCGCAGGCGAGCGCAGAAGGAGTCGGGGCGATGTCTAGGCAACTCGAGGGTCACCGGGTGGCGATCCTGGCGACAGACGGGGTCGAGCAGGACGAGCTGATCGAGCCGCGGCGCGCGGTCGAGGAGGCGGGCGCCGCGGTCACGCTGATCTCACTCGAGCCGGGGGAGATCCAGGCGTTCCGCGGAGACGTGCAGCCGGCAGACCGGTTTCCCGTCGATCTGGTGGTCTCGCGCGCGAGCGTCGACGATTTCGACGGCCTGATCCTGCCCGGCGGCACCATGAACCCGGACCGGCTCCGGGTCGACGACCACGCTGTCGCGTTCGTGCGGCACTTCGTGCACGTCGGCAAGCCGGTCGGCGCGATCGGACACGGTCCGTGGATGCTGCTCGAGGCGGACGTGGTCGGCGGTCGGACCCTGACCAGCTGGCCGAGCCTGCGCACCGACATCATCAACGCCGGCGGCAGCCACGTGAACGAGAAGGTCGTGGTGGATCGGAACCTGATCACCAGCCGCGGGCCTGCGGACCTGCACTGGTTCTGCGCGGCGATCGTCGGCAAGTTCACCCAGATGCCGCAGCCGGTCGAGCCCTTCTGACGCCTTGTCGAGGTGCGAGAACCGGGCGTAGCGTCGACACAAAGGTCGATCCTCGAGTCGAGGAGGAGTGAGCATGTTCCAGAATCTGTTCGCCGACATGAGGCTGAATATGTTCTCCGAGCAGCTACGGCAGTTCCCGGGACGGGTGCGTCGGTTCCCCGAGAAGCTGAGTCTGTTCTCCGAGTGGATCGGTTATGCCCTCGGACTCGTTGCCGTCCTCACGTTTGCTCTCAGCGTGGTCGCGGCGGCGTCGGGCTTCACCGGCTGGGCGATCGTTGCGGGCCTGGTGTGCGTTGGTTGCGTGCTGATCGGTTCGAGCATCGTGAGCAGCGCCGTCGTCCACGATCGAAGAGTGCACCAGCACACCCCCCGGTTCCCGCTCCCCGGCGGCGACCGCTGGCCCGTGCGATGACGACCAACGGCGGCGCCGGCCGAGAGGAGCCAGCGATGAGTCTGAACATTTTCGCCGGGTGGGTCGGCTTCGGCTGCGTCCTGCTCACCGCGCTCACCCTGGGGATGTTCCTGGTGGCGGCGGGGTCCGGTCATCCCGGCTGGGCCATCGTCGCCGGGTCGGCACTGGTCGTCGTGATCACGACGGCCGTGGCCGTGGTGGGCGGCACCATCCACCACGACCACAAGCTGGGCCGGGACACGCCGCACTTCCCTTAGAGCTCGCGAGCCCCTAGGACTCGGCGAGCCGGGCCTTCTCCACGTCGATGTCGAAATCGGCGGGCGGCCAGTCCAGATCGAGCGACTCGAGTGCATCGATCAGCAGTTCGGTGACGGCCAATCTGCTGTACCACTTGCGGTCGCAGGGCACCACGTGCCACGGCGCGTGCTCGGTGGAGGTCCGGTCGAGCATGGCCTGGTACGCCTTCTGGTACTCCGGCCAGAAACCGCGCTCGGTGATGTCGCCCGGATTGAACTTCCAGTACTTGTCGGGCCGCTCGAGCCGTTCGGCCAGGCGGGCCTTCTGTTCGTCCAGCGACACGAACATCGCCACCTTGACGATCGTCGTACCGGACTCCACCAGTTCCCGCTCGAACGTGTTGATCTCGTCGTAGCGCGGCTCCCACACCTCCGGCGGCACCAGGTTGTGCACCCGCACCACCAGCACGTCCTCGTAGTGGGACCGGTCGAAGACACCGAGCTGTCCGTTCCTGGGCAGGGCCTTGCGGATCCGCCACAGGTAGTCGTGGCGTTTTTCCTCAGGGGTCGGGACCCCGAAGGAGGCGTGGTCGACACCCTGCGGGTCCACGTGGCCGATCACGTGCCGGAGCATCCCGCCCTTTCCCGCGGTATCCATACCCTGCAGCACCAGCAGCACCGAGCGGGTGTCGCCGGAGCGTCCGTTGGCGTACAGCAGCTCCTGGAGGGCGGACAGGCGTGCGCCGCGCTCCTCGAGCAGTCGCTCGCCCAGCGCCTTGTCGCCGACGAAGCCGGGGGTGCCCTTCGTGACTATGTCGGCAACCCGGGTGTCCGGCGTCGCCCGCAGCGCCTCGACCGCGGGGATCTCCCAGTTGTCGACTGGTTTCTTCGGAAGCTTGGCCATGCCGTGACTGTAGTCACGGCATGGCGGGTTCGGGCCGCTCCGCCTGCGGCGTTTCGGCACCGCGACGCAATGGTGAGCGCCGTCACGCGAGGCTAACCTGACGATAGGTACCGGAAGGTCGAGGACGGACATGGCAGCTCAGGCTGGCGGCACACACGGCGGAGCGGCGCGGACGCAGCGTCGGTCCCGGGTGCTCATCATCGGCGCGGGTTTCTCCGGGATGGGCATGGCGATCCAGCTGCTGAAGGCCGGCCGCCCGGACTTCGTCATTCTCGAGAAGGCGGATGAGGTCGGCGGCACCTGGCGGGAGAACACCTACCCCGGCTGTGCCTGCGACGTGCCGTCGCACATGTATTCGTTCTCGTTCGAGCCGAACCCCGGCTGGTCCGAGCTGTGGTCTGGGCAGGCGGAGATCCTCGACTACCTGCGTGGCCTCGCCGACAAATACGGGCTGCGGGCCAAGACCCACTTCGGTCGCACCGTCGACGGCGGGTACTGGGACGAGACCGAGAACCGCTGGCACGTCCGCACCGAGGAGGGCGACGAGTACGTCGCGCAGTACCTCGTCGCAGGCGTCGGTGCGCTGCACGTCCCGAACGTCCCCGACCTGCCCGGGATGGGGGACTTCGGCGGTGTCGCGTTCCACTCCGCCCGGTGGGATCACGACTACGACCTCACCGGCAAGCGGGTGGCGGTGATCGGCACCGGCGCCAGCGCCGTCCAGTTCGTGCCCGAGATCGTCGACACGGTGGCCGACCTGCAGCTCTATCAGCGCACCCCGGCGTGGGTGGTGCCCCGCAAGAACCTCTCGATCGGCACGCGCCTGCGCCGGGTCTTCGACCTGGTGCCGCCGGTCAGGAGGGCATTCCGGGACGGCATCTACTGGGCGTCGGAATCGTTGGCGATCGGACTCAACGGCCACTCGAATCTGATGCGGCCGCTCGAGAAGATCGCGAGGAAGAACATCGCGCGCAGCATCGCCGACCCGGTGCTGCGGGGGAAGCTCACGCCCGGGTACCGGATCGGTTGCAAGCGCATCCTGGGGTCCAGCGACTACTACCCGGCGCTGGCCAAGCCCAACGTGCAGATCATCACCGAGGGCATCGAGAGGGTCACCGAGTCGGGCATCGTGGCCGGGGACGGCGCCGCTCGCGCGGCGGACGTCATCATCTTCGCGACCGGCTTCCACGTGACCGACGGGTTCGACAGCGTGAACCTCGCGGGTGTCGGCGGGCGGGAGCTGGTGCCGTACTGGAACGAGCACGGCATCCAGACGCACCTGGGGATCACCGTGGCGGGCTACCCGAATGCCTTCTTCCTGCTCGGTCCCAACACCGGCCTTGGGCACAACTCGGTGGTGTTCATGATCGAGCAGCAGATCCGCTACGTGCTGGCGGCGATGGCGCTCGTCGACGGCAGCGGCGCGGAGGCGATCGCGGTGCGGCCGGAGGTGCAGGATCGATTCAACGAGGACATCCAGGCCAAGCTGTCGAAGGGAGTGTGGACCAACGGCGGCTGCGTCAGCTGGTACCTCGATGCCAAGGGCGTCAACCGCACCATCTGGCCCGGGTTCACCTGGCAGTACTGGCTGCGCACCCGCAGGCTCGACCCGTCCGATTTCGAGCTGGTCGGGACCGCCGCGGAGACCGTCGTTGCGGTCGCCGAGACCACCGGCTGAGGCTGGGCGGTTGGTAATATCCTGATCATGGATCGGTAACCACCGACCGATCCGGAAATGCGCCCGCCGATGCGGGCGCATTGTCGTGAGTTCCCGAGTCAACGATGCCGAAGGAGCCAGGCTTGCCGTCGACGCCCAGCGATGCGGAGCCGCCCGTCGCCGTGCTCGAGGAGCCGCCCGCCCGGCGTGGACGGCCGCCGCAGCCGGGGTTGTCGGAATCCAGGCGCGAGCAGATCCTGGCCTCGGCGATCGAGGAATTCGCCGAGCGCGGCTACGAGGCGACGACCGCCGCGCAGGTGGCGAAGCGCGCGGGCGTCGGCCTCGGCACCGTGTACCGGTATTTCGACAGCAAGCGCGAGATCCTCGACCAGGTGATGGACCGCTGCCTGCGGGAACTGATCGACGTCGTCGACGCGCCCGCGCTGCTCGAGTCGCCGGAGACGCTGGAATCGCTGATCGCCCGGATCCGGGACCTCGCGGACGCGCTGTTCGGACTGGTCGAGGACTCCCCGAACGTCCTCAAGCTCCTGATGGTCGAGGCCAGCGCGATCGAGGACGAGCTCGGCAGGCGGGTGATGCGCGGCGAGCAGGTGTTGGCCGGGCTGGTCGCCGAGGTGCTCGAGCACGGGATACTGGGCGGCTGGCTGCGCAAGGATCTCGACACGAACGCGGTCGGACATTCGATCATCGCCATGACCTGGCCCGGTCTACTGCGCGGACTGCGCTTGGGTCAATGTGCCGCCGACCGGGCGCGGTACACCGACACGATCGTCGCGCTGGCGTCGTTCGGCCTGTGCCGTCGACCGGGTGCGGACGGGCAGGCGAGGTGACCCACGGGGTGGGTGCCGACGACCGGGGCGCGGGCGGGCGCAGCGCGGAGCGGCGCCGCGAGCTGGTTCAGGCGGCCGCGCAGGTGTTCGTGGCGGACGGCTACGCGCACTGCGGTGTCGCCGATATCGTGGCCGCGCTCGGTGTCGGTCACGGCACCTTCTACAACTACTTCACCAGCAAGCGCGACGTGCTGGATGCGGTCGTGGACCGCGGTTTCGAACTGATCAGGGAGCGGATCGTCGACGACGCGCTCGGACGGTCGGCGGACCTCGACGAGTTCTTCGACCGGTACCGGCGCATCGTCGATCGCCTGCACGAGCTGGTGCGGCAGGAGCCGGAACTGATCCGCTTCGTTGTGTTCGAGGCGCCGTCGATCGATCCGGTCCTGATAGACCGGCTCCTCGGGGTGTTCGGAGAGTTCGGCGACGTCGCGGCGGAGTTCCTCGCGTCCGGGGAGCGGAGCGGAGATCTGCCCGGCGCCGTTGACCTCGCGGTGGCGGGCGAGGCGATGGGCTCGATCCTGCTCGCCTCCGCGGTGTTCCCGCTGCACGGGCCCGCGACGGCAGAGGATCTGGCGGCGCCGCTCGTCGACTTCCTGCGCTCGGGTATCGGCGGGCCGGTCGGGGCCGAGCGCTGACAAGGCCTGTTCCCGGCAGTGGTGGCCGGGAACAGACCTGTCATCTAGTGCCGGTTGTCAGGAGCCGAAGAGAGAGCCGACGCTGCCGCTGGAGCCGTCGCCGCCGGCCCCGAGATAGCTGATGACGATCCCGGGGCCCTTGGTGTAGTAGCCGCCGGATCCGAGGGAGCCGTTGTAGTCCATGCCCGTGGTCAGGGTGTTGCCGCGCGAGCAGTCGTCACCGACCTTGTAGCTGACGCTGAAGACGGGGGAGGAGCCGGGCTGGTTCCGGACGATCCAGTCGTTGGGGGCGAAGTCGACGCTGACGAGGGGATCGCGACCGGGCACCGAGCCGTCGTCGACCTGCGGGTCGAGCGGGGTGTTGTTCATCTTGGCGGAGCCGGGGACGTACTTCAGGCAGGCCGCGTGCCGGTCCTTGATGTTGTAGAGGTGCTCCTCGGTGGAGTTGGTGCGTTCGAACTTCGTGGTGATCGTGATGATCTCGCCCGGGTTGGGGGTGGAGTTGGTGACGGTGCGGGTGAAGTGGGAGTAGTAGTCGTCCCAGGCGACCGTCGCGGGGGCTGCGACTGCGACGCCGGAGCCGAGGAGGGACAGTACTCCGAGCGCGGCGGTGGTCGCCGCGCCGGCGGCGACGCCGCGCCGGGTGGTTCGAGGGGCCATGGTGATGTCCTTGTGGTCGGTGGGTGAGGTCGGGCTCCGGCGCCGTGTTGGCGGGGCGCCGGTGCCCGACCACGGGTGAG